>JAADGR010000430.1 GCA_013152225.1 Calditrichota bacterium | reverse complement strand
AGTCGACCAGCATAATTTTTACAGCTTCGAGGGGGAGTTTTTTTCCGGCTGCATTGACAAGCGGGCCGGCCTTTGCACTGATATTTTCCAAATCCTGAAAAGCGCGCAAAACGAGTTGCATGGGTTCATACTCATTTTTTGCGGCAAAGAATTGGATCACCGCTTTTTGCGGGGTGACTGGCGCCGACCTTTCGCGACTGATTTTTTGTACGCCGTCCGTCCACCACAATGTTACGCCGTCAAAAGTTCCGATCAAGTTGCCGTAATCTATTGACTGGAGATAATTCCTTTGTGGCCGCTTTGACAGTTGTAACGGTTCGGTTCAACATGTCGTACGTTTTGTGAAGGATTTTTGTTGGGGAAAAGAAGCTTTGGCGAGGTATGTAGATGCATGTTGCGAGTATGGCCACGAACAGTAAAAACAGCACTTTTTTTTTCATAAGCAAACCAAGGATTTTATCATTTGTTTTCAATGCGTGTCCCAATAACGATTTTTTTCAGCCCGCTTCTTTTGGCAATGTCCATTATCTCCACCACAAGACCATGATGCACGTCTTTATCCGCTTTCAAAACCAGGGTCTTTTCTTTTGCATTGGGTATAGCTGCTTTGATGACGTATTGCAGACTGTCCAGTTTCACGGGTTTATCGTTCAGGAACAAGTCGCCTTCTTTGGAAACGTACAAAGCCAGTTTTTCAACTTTTTCAACTTCCCGGCTTTTTGTTGTCGGCAGTTCGAGCTTCATTCCCGGCTGTTCCACGAAACTGGAAGAAACCATAAAAAAGATAAGCAAAATGAACATTACGTCGATCAGTGAGGTGATGTCAATGCCACGTTTTTTCTTTTGTTGTTTTTTAAATTGCATGAAAATGTTTTTTCATTTCTGATTGAAACTTTTTAGGGCTTCGATATTTTCGTGTGAATTGATCCGTCGGATTTTCTGTAAAAGAAAAGTCGAGTATTTTTCAATATCGAGCACATACTTTTCCGCCCGGTTTGTATAATAGTCAAACGCGACCAGGACGGGTATGCCGATTACCAGACCGGTGGCTGTAGTGATGAGTGCTTCGGAAATGCCTCCGGCGAGTAAACTGGCCTGGCCGGCGCCCTGGGTAGAAATGACGTTAAAAACTTTAATCATTCCAATCACTGTTCCCAGCAATCCCAAAAGCGGTGAAATGCCGGCAAGGGTTTGCAATGTTGGCAGCCCTCGCTCCAGCGTTCGAACTTCCTGCCTTCCTTGATCTTCAGTGAGTTCTTTGATTTCATCCATGGGCAGGGACTGATTGTGCAAGCTGGTCAAAATAATATTTGCCAGCGGACCGGAGTTTTTTTCGCAGATTGATGTGGCGAGTTGAATATCTTTTTCGCTTGATATCGATTCTATAACGGAAATAATCTCCGGGATAAGCACCTTGTTCCGCCGTAAACCAAACGTTTTTTCGATGACGATTGCCAGTCCGAGAACTGAACAAAACACAAGCGGGATCATTACTATGCCGCCGCGGGCAAGATAAGAAATGGCATCAGACATACAATAGGATTCCTGGTTAATTCGCTTCTAATGAAAAATGGAATATATAAATGTCCAGGTCAATTCCAAGTAATTTTCCGGAAAGGTATCCGGAAGTTTTTTAAAAGGACTGGACGCTTTGACTGCATTCAGACTGGTTTCGGTTAAAGCTTTGTGACCTTTGTAAGAAATGAGCTGTAAATCGCCGGTGGAGCCGTCAGGGTAAACCCTGAACCGCAAAACAACTTGTCCGCTGATGGCACCCATCTGATAAAAGGCCGGTGGCGGATAAATATGCCGTCGGATTCTTCTTTTCATATAAATGATGTATGGAGCAAAATCCCAGGCATACGTACTGAGGGAAACGCCCCCTAAATCCTCCGTTGAAGAATTTTGATTATTCCAATTCACATCGTCCGAAAAATCCCCCGATGACTGTGAATTCTGCCCACCGGCACCTGAGAGCATATTTTTATTGAATCGTTGCCTTTGGGCCGGGGAACGTTCCTGGCTGAAAATGCGGACGTCACCAAAGCGATCCTGATCATTTTTCTCCAATTTCTCCTTTTGCTGCGGCTGTTCTTCTGACGGCTGCGTTTGTTGCGGCGGCAAAACTTGTCCCGGTGCACCTCCTCCACCGGCAAACAATTTATAATCGGTTTGCCCTTTACTGAAAGGCAGGCCCTGGTCGAGATTGTTGTTCGTGTTCATGTCCTGCGCCCGGGCATTTTTGTCCGATAAGAATTGTGTTTTGTCCGGCGGTTTATTCACCTGTGCCTCGCTCGGTGTTTCAACCAGTTCAAATTCCAGCGGCTGACTTTGCTGTTGCGCTGCAATGTCGTTTGCCTTGGTGAGGGAAAGAAATTTGGATACACCGGTTAAAGGTTTGTAAACCAGCAGGGCCAACAGATGCACAAGCAGGGAGATGAGTATTGCAATTTTAAATACGCGGTTTTTGAACAAACTTTTCCATATCTTTCATTTTTCTGCTAGATGGCATATTGCTTAAAATCCTCAGCCGTTTCAATTTCGCCGCGGAAATATTTTCGTGCTTTGCCAACCACATCGATATTTTCCATCATCGGATAAAAATGGGAAAGCAGCACTTTTCGGCAGTCTCCTCGTTCTGCTATCCGGCCGGCAAGGGATGGCGTTAAATGTCCCTCCAAAGGTTCTTCGTCGGGCGCCGAACATTCAAGGATCGCCAGGTCTGCATGGTTGACGAGAGAAATAACTTGATCACACATTCCGGTGTCGCCCGAATACGCCAGAACCCGGTCTTCGGATTCAATGCGATACCCGTTTGCAGCGTCGCTGTGCAGCATGGGCATGGCGGTTAAATCCCAATCTGTAAAACGCAGGGTTTCGCGGTCTGCTTCCCGGATGTTTACTTTGAACCCGTCTTGTTTGAAAAACCATTTCGCTGTGAGGTCTGAAAAGCTGTGCAAATAGCTTTTAAAACCGGGCGGCCCGACAAGTGTGAGCGGCTTTTGCCTTTTCAGGCCGGGTGTGTAACGCAGCGCCATCACCAGCGGTGCAAGATCGCCGACATGATCCAGATGTGTGTGAGTGATGATGATAAAATCAATCTCACGGTAGTCAATGCCTGCTTCCAACGTTCTCCGAATCGAGCCAAAGCCGACATCCAGAAGAATGTGTTGCCCGCTAATGTGCACATAATAACATGCGGTCGATCTTTTCAGCGTCGGAGCGCATGTACCTGATCCCAATACGACGAGCTGCAATGATTTCTCTTTTTAGTCTTTTGTCTCATTTTGAAGCCAGGTCAAATACTCTTCCGAACCATCGACAATGGGCAAAGCAATGATTTCCGGTATGTCGTAGGAGTGAAGCCTGGTGATCAAGTCTTTTAACTCACTAAATAATTTATGTCTGCTTTTCATCACCGCCATGCTTTCCTTTTCATTGGAAATCTGACCCTTCCAGTGGAAAAAAGAATTCACCTGAGGGATGATATTTGCACAGGCGATGAGCTTCTCATCGAGTGCTTGTTGAATAATGCTTTCTGCTTCTTCTTCGGAACTGAACGTTGTCAGAACGATGATAAAATTCGATCTTTCGCGTGTCATTCCAGCCTCCCGCGGGAGGTTTCAATAAAAGTTAGACAATTCAATTTTGGTTCAGTTCCTCATTTATTATTCTGTCAAAGCGTGGTTTATAAATAAGGTTGTATGTTTCTTCTTTGCCGGGAAAGAGCTTGAGCACAAAGGCCCGCGTTGCCCGCGTTAACTGCAGCTTTTCCAACGTGGACAGTTGCCCGCTTCGGAGCATCGAAGCAGCAAAGTCAACCACAAAGCGCAGCTTGTTCAATTTACGTTGCTCTTCGGCAATTTCTTTTGCTGTTGGCTTGCTTTTTTTAGCCATTGAAACATCTCAAATGTTAAATTAAAATGCTGTTTTCTACCAACCATTTTTCGGCATGAGTTTTATGCGTCCCGGGCCAGAAAATTTGACCGCATTTGGGGCAAATCCAAAACTCTTGATAATTTTGATAGACAAAGGCCGGCACTTTATCTTTGATGGCAGCCTTTTCAATCGGCACAACCTGAACATTGCAATCCACACAGCGGGAAAACAGAGCAATAGCGTTGCTTAGATGAAAAGCACCGACAACCTGCCGGAGCTGCCGGGGCATCTTTTTGCTTTCAATTAGAAGCGCCTGTTTTGGATTTACGCCATCGACCAGCTGATGGTCTCTGCTGAGGAGGATACGTTTTTCCCTCCACGCAACTTCAAGCAACTGATTGTCGTCGATGTTATTGGAATAAAATGTATCGAATCCAAGAATTCGCAGCCACTTGGCCAGTGTGCCCAGCATAACATCGGCTGCAAATTTTACATTCGATGTGCCCTTTGCGCGCAACCTTTATTCCGAACTTTTATCCCATATAAAAGTGTTTTCATTTTGCCATTGAATTGATAAATTAATTTTTAATCAGGTTAAATGCAAGGTTTTTCGAGTAAAACATTTTGAAATTAATAATAAAAGCCATATTCATTTCTCTGTTCGTTCATGCTGTTTTTCTGCTGGCATTTTCTTTTTATAAAGCGCCGCGCAGAGAAAATTTCGTGGAAGTTACTTTCGGAACTTTTCGCCGACCGGCAGTACCTGTCCCCCAGACAACAACTCTGCCGCGGGAGAAATTGCTTAAACCACGACAAGGAGAAATATCACAAGTAAATCCATCACTCCCGAAGCAGAGACATGTTCAGCAAAAAGAAAAAATAATCGTGCCGCCGGACACGACGTCCCGGGACACAGCAAAGACAATGGACAAGGACGACTTTTTTTTGCACGATCCGGGATTTTTTGCCCAGCGTTCTTTGCGCGACGAAGACAGCTTGACCGTTACGAAGCAATCTTTGAAGCCCTTTTATAAAAATCCGCAAAATCTGCCGCCTTTATATATGCTTCCCGGTGAAACTGCAGACAGACTTTCAAAAGCTATTTATAAAAGAAACACAGGAGGAGAAAAACCTGTTCCGCTTTCAAGCGCTTTGGCTGCCGGTGCAAAATATCTCTCGGATAAAATGAAAAAAAAGAAATTGCAAGCCGTTAAAATTAATTTTATCCCTTCGCCGCAACAACTGGCGGCTCTGGATTTTATCTGGGATGCAAAGAAAAAAGTAACGGATCAGGAGATTTATGCCTCATTGGATTCTACGGTACGAGTCACTTCGGAAGATATGAATCGTATCCTCGCCGGACTTGCCCGGCGGGGAATTCTTTCCAGGAAAATTGTTTCACCCCAAAATGAATTTACAATTATGACGCCGCTGGGTTCACAAGGTATCGAAATGAGTGCGAAAAACAGGAGGAATCGCGTTTATGAATATAAAGCAAATATCGAGCGTGCAGACATGGTTCGGTTTCTCAATGCCGCTTTGTACCAGATTGAAACCGGCATGAAACGCCGGTTTAGTTCCCGCCAGGATTCTCTCAAGTTGGTGCAGGGCTTGAAAAAAATGATTTTGAAAATTACGCGAGATGGAGACAGTTAAAATTTTCTTTTATTTTTGTAAAGCTTTGTATATAGGCCATCCACGTGCACAATACATTTGTGCAATCTCCAGCGGATAATATCAGTTGAGATTTCTCCTTTTAGACCATTCCGCTTTCCATCATTTAGGCGCTTTGATGAGCACAAAAAATCCTGCAACGCCAAAGATGATGTTGGCAACCCAGGCGGAGATAAGCGGCGGCAGGTTTCCGTTGTGCCCCATTGTTTGCGCTGTCTTGACGATGCCGAAATAGATAAAACATACCGCCAGGCTGATGCCGAATCCCATGGCTGTGCCGCTTCTTCGTTTCGGTGATGAAAGTGGCGCCCCAAACAGGACGATGATAAAACTTGCAAAAGGTACGGCAATTTTTAAATGCAAATCCACCATCCAGCGCTCAACGTTTCCCCTGTTTTTTCTCACCTCTTTAATAAACTCGGCCAGTTCTTTGTAAGACATTTCTTCCGGCTGCTTGAGAATTTTTCTGAAATCTTCGGGCATCAGATTCTCATCACTCAGAGTTTTTCGTTTAAAGGGTGAGGTGTTCTCGGGATTTTCCGGGAAAGCGCGTTCATAGCCTTCGTACAGAACCCAGGCACTGTCCTCCCATACCATCCTGCGCGCATCTATTCGCTTTGTGAGACTATCGCCGACAAAAGTACGTATGCTGACGATATGGCCGATGTCCCTGGCCGCATCATAATAACGCATGCTGATTTTTCTTCCCAGGCTGTCCGTAATGTAAATGTCTTTGATTCGTTTACGCCATGCCTGGCGCTGCTTCTCCAGGTACTCGTCGACGATATAACTGCGTTTGACGCTGGCAACGGGCACAACATATTCCCCGAACCAGAGCGCGCCCCAGCTTACAATAAAGCCGATGATGAATACGGGCAGGAGAATTCGATAGAGCGACATACCGGCCGCTTTCATGGCCACGATTTCGTTGTGTCGTGCCATCGTACCGATGCTGAATAAACTTGCCAGAAGCATAGCAATGGGCAACGTTAACACGACGATGTAAGGCATATAATAAATATAAAATTTTAGAATGATTATTTTGGGCACCTGGCGAGCAATAAACACATCCAGCCTGTCGACGAGATCGACAATAACAAAGATCGTAATAAACGCAACAAGGGCAAAAAATAGAATATTGAGAAAATGCCTGGAAATGTACTTGTCGAGTGTTTTCATAAAGCATTATTTTTTCTTAAAGATTTTGCCAAAAAAGTCTCCCGTGGCTGTCCAGTTGATAAACGTTGCTTCGCGAATTGAATGAATAACCAGATAAACGCCTCCCGCGCCGACAACCAGATTTGCGAGCCACATCGCCATAAACGGTGTAATGAGTTGATTGTCAGCCAGTTCTTCGCCGCCGATGAGCGAAATCCAGTATAACAAAAAGAAACCAAAGCTAATACCGCCGGCCACAGCCAGGTTCCCTTTCCTGGACATAATTCCCAGCGGCGCACCGATGAGAACGAAGACAATGCACGCAAAGGGGATCGAGTATTTTTTTTGAACTTCCACCGTCAAACTATAATTTGCGCGTTCAAAATTGTTTATGATATGCCTTTCGGCCAGAATCCTCTGCCGGAGCTGACGATGCTCTTTCTTTATTCTATCCAACGTCAGTTTACGGTGATTGTTCTCTTTTTTATAATATGACCTGATTGTTTTTTTGTCCCGGCCTTTGAGAGCTTTAAACCCGAGCCCTGATTCCGGGTAGGGGAGGTATTTGATAAAATATTCCTGGAAGATTTGATTCATTTTTTCTTTGTGCTTAATGATCTGTTTTTTGTTGCTGTCCACTTCGGCTTGCATCATTTGTGCGCTTTTTTCCCTGTCGCCGCGGTATTTTGAATCGCTGCGGTGCAGAACCATATTGGGCACAGAAATTGACATAACATATTTTGGGAAATGGATCTTGCGATATTCTTCCATTCTTTGCAAATCAAGTTCGTGGATTTCACCATTATAAAGTGTAAGGTAAATGTAGCCGGTTGATTGGTCAAAGTGAATTTTTCCGCTTTTGGCAAAGATAATTTTATTGGAATTCGGATCACTATTGTCTTCGATAAAAACGGTTTTAACATACGAAGTATCGCGCGCCTCTTTGATCTTTTGTACCATCAAATTATAGTTCGGAAGATCACGGTAAAGTACGCCGGGCTCCAGGTTAATGGTGGGCCGTTTCCTGGCAATATCGGTTGCGAGGAGTCTTGTCCGATGGTTAAAATCGGGCAGAACGTTATTGTTAAACCAGATCAGAAAAAAATTTAACAGAATTGAAACGACAAAGACCGGGAAAATGATGTGAAGGATGCTCACACCACCTGCTTTCATGGCAATGATTTCACTGTCCCCGGAAAGACGACCGAAAGCCATAACTGTTGCTATAAGCACAGCCATGGGCACAGCAAGGGCGATAATCCAGGCCATGTTAAGGAAAAAGAATTCCAGGATAAGTCCAAAACTCAATCCGCGGCTGAGGATGCGTCCCAGTTCGCGAAAAACGAGGTTGAGCAGAAACACGAGAGAAATGACACTGATCGAAAAGAAAAATGGATTAATATGCTCTTTTATGATATATCGCCAAAGAATAAACATCTGTTGAATTCTGCTCTTTTAAAATTAGTTAAAAATTTGGGAACTTTTAAAATCCCATGGCGATAAAATATAAGAATTTGGGGCGTCGATTACAAATTTTTTATATTGAATTTATCTTATTTTTTATTAAATTTGACATTTACTTTTTTCCGCAGGCGCGCCGGAATACCTACCCTTATTTTATTCCGGTTTTATTCACTTTAATCTATCACAGGAGACGCGCATAGAGATTTTAGTTGCTACTATAATCGGAATTAAACCGGAACAAATCAGGAATTTTTGAGCTTTAATGCCTCGCCTTTGAAAAATTAATGAGGAGCTTTCACAAAATAACCTCGAACTTGACTCTCTTGCCTGCGGTGTTGTTCGTCATGGTCTGTGGGAATGTTTTGCCCAAAATTGTATCGGGGCAATCTGTCTCCAAACCCTACATTGGGATACCTATACCCTCGCCAAACGATCCTCGCGTTGCCATTGATGATAATACGCCGAATCTTGGCTTAACCATGCATGGCGCTCGTTCTCCCCAACTTAAATCGAGAGTATCCATCCTTAAGCGCGTGGTAAAGCTGGATTCCACGGGACGTAATATTAATGCTACTGAAAGATTTGATCAGTTCAATGCCCGCATCCCGACTTATCTGACCAGAGACGATTTTATTATGACCAAGCGGCAGAAAAGAATGCGCGACTTGTGGCTAAGGAGCACGTCTTCGCGCCTTGGCGAGCGATCCCGGTACAGCACACGTCGTGGCAGGGGATTGCGAATTGATATTCCCGTTGAAATCAAAAGTAAAACTTTCCAGAAAATTTTTGGCGGCGGTACGGTCGGTCTGGATGTAACGGGCGATATTTCCATAAAGGGAGGGTTCCGCCACGAAAAACGAAGTGAGGTGAAAACCGCGCTGAATCGTGGTTCCGATACGAATTTTAAAATGGAACAGACACAGCGTTTTAACGTTGGCGGGCACATTGGTGAAAAAGTAAATATCAAAGTCGATCAGAATTCTGAAGCAACTTTTGATTTCGACAATAATATCCGTCTTGATTACAAAGGCGATGAAGATGAAATAGTACAATCCATCGAAGCCGGAAATATTTCTCTCTCTTTACCCGGGACGCGTTTCGTCACTTTTGGCGGAAAGAGCAGCGGGCTTTTTGGAATCAAAACGGCCCTGACTTTGGGAAGGCTCAAGTTTACGGCTGTTGCCAGTCAGGAAAAGGGCGAAAAGAAAAAGCTGTCTCTCAAAGGTGGCGCCACCGAAAATGCAAAACGAATTGAAGATTACAACTATAAAAAGGGTACCTACTTTTTCCTGGGTGAATATTACCGTCAGCATTATCTGGATAAAGATAGTGATGGCAATTTTCTCGTAGACCCTAATCGATTTATCCAAGATATCCAAGTATACAAGTCCGCTCCCAATTACCAGCAGCGCTATTCGCAATCAATCCGTGGCTGGGCCTGGGTGCCTCCGAAAGGCAGCGAAAATGAATTAATCATGACTGAAGGTGATACGACGAACGTGGATCAGGAACATTATCGCGGCTATTTCCTGCGCCTGGAAAAAACGGATTATTTCCTTGAAGATCAACTCGGTTTCATTCGCCTCAATGTTCCTCTTTCGGAAGGTGAAGTACTCGCTGTTGCTTATCGTGACACTTCCGGTATTGTTCGTGGACAAATCAATTTTAATCCGGATTCCTCGGATGTCATTCAGCTTCGCCTGCTGAGAACCCAGCGTCCGAGGCCCACAGATGAAACATGGGATCTTGAATGGAAAAATGTTTACAGCCTTGGTGGACGAAACGTCCCCAAAGATGGCTTTGAAGTGCATATTTATTACAAACCTCCTTCCGGTGATCCGCAGGAAACCATTACCACAAAAGATGGCAAAAAAATGACCTACCTGCAGCTCTTTGGGCTTGACAGGTTTAACCAGAGCGGCGACCCGGAGCCCGACAATCTCATCGATGACAATCCCAACATTTTGAAACTTGGGGCAGGAGAACTTATTTTTCCCGATCTCCGTCCCTTTGACCCGATCTCTGAGGAATACAAGAATCTTTTGCCGGCGGATAAAAGAGCGCCGGCTATTTATGATACCACCGTTCAGAGCGCCATCAATAAAGCGAGTAATTTTTACATCGAAGTCAAATCGAAAACGAAAAGTTCCGAATATCGCCTCGGTATGAATGTTATTGAAAATTCGGAAGAAGTAACGCTTAATGGAAGAAAACTGGCCAAGGATATTGACTATACCATCGATTATTTTACCGGCACGCTTCGACTTTTGAGCAATGAGGCAACGGCGGCAAACGCAAATATCGATGTAACGTATGAAAGTAATCAACTTTTTCAAATCGATAAAAAGACCATCATGGGCGCGCGGGCAGAATATGCTTTGTGGGATGAAAGTTTTATCGGAGCAACTTTTCTTTATCTCAACGAAAGAACGCTGGATCAGAAAGTTCGCGTTGGCAAAGGCCCGATGAGAAATATGGTCTGGGATGTGAATACGGCCATGACTATTAAACCCTTCTTTTTAACGCGTTTTGCAAACCTGCTGCCGTTTGTTGATACACGCGCTCCCTCGACACTGAAATTTGAAGGTGAAATTGCCCAGATTCTCCCGAACCCCAATACACGCAATAATAAAAACACCAATGACAAAGATGGCGTTGCCTACATTGATGATTTTGAAGCTGCCAAGCGTATTACCCCTATCGGCATTACGCGAAAAGGGTGGAATTACAGTTCTCCTCCTGTTGGAAAATATAATGATCAGGTAATGTATCCCACTTTGGAAACCCGCGGCACTCTGAAGTACTGGAATCCTTATGAACAGGTTGCAATCAAGCAAATTTGGCCAAACCGGGATGTTAATGCCAATGTTGCCCAGCGCACAAATGTTATGACAATAGAGTTTACTCCGGCGGACAGTGTTACCCTGACCGATTCATGGGGCGGAATCGAAAAAGCCTTGTCCTCCGGCTATAGCAATCAGACAGAATCGAAATTTTTGGAAATTTGGGTCAAAGGAGACAGCGGCACACTACACATCGATATGGGACAAATTTCGGAAGATATCATCCCGAACAAGCGTCTCGATACCGAAGATAGAATGGAAAATCAAATTCGCAACGGTATCCTGGATGATGGAGAAGATATCGGTCTCGATGGTATGGCAGGAAAAGATCCTTCGGATTTTTGGGATATTAACGGCAACAAAGTGCGCGATTGGGGGGAGCCGATCAGTTATGACGATTGGTCGTTTAATCCGCAAACGGGAAATTACGAGCACGCCAACGGTTACGAAGGCAACATGAATGACGCCGGCGGCCGGCGGCCCGATACCGAGGATATGAACGGTAACGGCGATGTGGATTTGCGCAATGACTATTTTGAATATTCTTTTTCGCTGAGCAAAGACCGGCCCGACACCATGTGGATTAGCGGTAAGAGCATTATGAAAGAACCACCCTATACCGATTATGGATGGCGTCAGTACCGAATTCCACTCAATGCAGATGCACCATGGATGAAAAAGATCGGCCATCCCGATCTTTCGCTGATTGAATATATTCGCGTTTGGGTCGATGGGTTTGAGGGACAGGGCAAGCATTACATCCAAATTGCGGAAATTAATCTGGTGGGCAGCGAATGGAAGGAACTGGGCGTTGCCACACCCGAAGAACCTGACAAATATGAAGCCGGCGATGATTCCACAGTGACGGTGACCGTTGTGAATACGCATGACAATCCTTTTTATAAAGCGCCGCCGGGTGTGCAGGGGCAAGTGGACAGAATTACCCAGGTCATTGCCAAGGAACAGGCCCTGGTTCTCAAAATCCAACAGTTGCTGCCGGGCAATAACGGCATCATTCAAAAAACATTCTATGAGCCGCAGGATTACATTCATTACAATACAATGAAAATGTTCGTTTACGGCAAGGATGATTTCGGAACACACATTACGAAAGATTCCAGCAAGGTCGAATTTTTTCTGCGCTTTGGCTCCGATGAGAACAATTATTACGAAGTACGCGAGCCGGTTTATGAAGGTTGGCACGGGAACAACATCGAAGTGGATCTGGTCGAGTTGTCGCAAATCAGGTTTATCAACGAGGGCGTTGTTTACGACGATTCTCTTAAAACTTATACGAAATATAAAGGCGCGGGGCGCTATCTCATTGTCAAAGGCAAACCGGCATTGCGTAACATCCGTATGTTGATAGGCGGCGTGAGAAATCTTGGAGATACTTCTTTTTACGGCGAAGTGTGGATGAATGAACTACGCCTGTCTAACGTGAAAAAAGATAAAGGCATTGCCATGCGCGCGCGCCTCGATTTTGCCTGGGCGGATTTGCTTCGCTTTAATGGCGAAATAAACAAGCAGGATGCGGATTTCCATAATGTTGCCACCCGCTTTGGAAACGGGGACAATAAAATAAGCGGAAATTTTAATACAAGCGTTTCCCTGAATAAATTCCTGCCCGCAAAGCTGGGCTTGTCCATCCCGGTTTCTTTTAATTACGCACGCAGCGAATCCACTCCAAAATATATGCCCGGCACGGATGTCGCGGTCACCAATGCATTGCCCGACACGACGGTTCAAAAGATTATGACCGTCAACGAAAAACGTGGTATGAGCGTTTCGTTGAGCTTTAATTCAAGATCGCAGAATTTTGTAATGAAACACCTGTTGTCCAAGTTTCGCGCAAGTTACAGCAAAAACGAGGGGAACGGAAGCAATTCACGAACCAAGTACTCACACACCAGTTCCGAATCCGGCAATGTGAATTGGGGTATTGCGTTTGGCCGGGATAATTATGTCCGTCCGTTCAAATGGTTGGGAACATCCAGGCTTTTTATCAAACTGTCGGATATGAAATTATATTTTACGCCGTCATCATTCAGCACAAAAATTTCCGGGACGCGCAACTCTAATGAATCCGAAACGCGCTCCGGTGTGCCGTCGCAAAACAGCGCTTTTAATATAAACCGAAGCATTGCCGGGCAGTATAAAGTTTTTGAAAGCTTTTCCGTAGACTATAACCGAAGCTATGTGAATGATTTGCGCGGCGTACCTCAGGATACTCTTCTTGCGTTACTAAAACAGATGAAAATCGGCGGCCTGCTGACGAGTGTAAACCAAAACTTTTCAATAAAATATAGTCCCAAACTTTTTTCATGGCTGACAAACAATATTTCCTATTCGACAGGCTTCAAGTATGGATTTAACCGCCAGCAGCGCATTTCGGCCCGAAACGCAACGCGGAACAAAACAATGAACGCTTCGGGCTCGTTTAATCTGACCAACCTGGTGAAAAGTATTTATCGTCCGGGAGGCCGCTCGGCAAGAGGACGTCGTACGCCGACACGACGACAACCGCCCGGCAAGTCTAAAGATGGGAAAGGAAAAGCAGGAAAGAAAAAATCAGGCAGCAGTTTTTCCATTCTCGGCTTGTTTGCCAAAGCCTTTATGATTTTTGAACCGTTTAGCGTCAATTATTCCAAACGAGATAACATGACGGTTTACGGTATCACGGGTATGCCGGTATCTGCATTTCAGTTTGGTTTCAGCGACAGTCTGGGCGTGCCTTTAGAATCCCAGTTGCAATCCGGCAGTGGAAGCAGCGCCAGTACAAACCGCGGCTCTGCCAGTACCAGCGAAACAATGAGCCTTTCTTCGGGCATCGCCCTCAGTCGTAACATTAAATTAAGTTTAAAGTATGATGAAAACTATTCGTTAAATTCCAGCACGACAACCACAGGGCAGCGTGGAAAAAGCTGGCTATTGTACAAAGATATGAGCATGCCGTTCGCCAATTGGCACATTCGATTCAGCGGCGCGGAAAAACTTCCGTTTCTGAGAAATTACATGCAGCGCGTTAGTTTCGATCATACATTTTCCGGCCGATTTAATCAGACCTTTAATATAGAAGGTGGCAAAGAGACCGTCACCAAAGAAGACAAAAGCGCCCAATTCCGTCCGCTGGTGGGTATGTCCATGTCGTTGAAAAACGGCATTACGGTGAACGTAAAATACAACACGTCGGAAAAACTGATTCTGTCAAAAGGATTTGGCGTGGGTGCAAACAGGACAACGAGTGCTGATCTTTCTTTCACTGCAACCTATTCAAAAAGGAGCGATTTTCGCATTCCTCTTCCGTTTCTCAAGAACAAGAGACTCAAAAATAACGTCGATATTTCCGTTACTTTCAGCATGGGAAACAATACTACGGAAAAGAGCCGTGGCGGCGGAAACTTTGAGGTGACAGCCGAGACGAGCAAATGGTTTTTTAAACCCAATGTCAATTATAGTTTCAGTGATCGTGTCCGTGGTGGCGCATTTTTTGAAGTCGGAAAAACGCACAACAAATTAATCGGTGATTCTTCGTACAAAGAGTTGGGCATTAATGTGAATATCTCGATCCGCGGTAATTAGAATTTTTATTTTTTGGTTGATTTGCATTAAATATGGTTGTAATATTGGATTGTTTTTGCATTTGAAATGTTTTATGTCGGCTCATACTGGATTGTTGCAATTTTGTTAAGCATAAGGAAAATATCAAAATGGAAGTTTTAAGAAAAAGATTTATCGTTGATGAAAATGACCGAAAGGTGGCCGTTCAAATCGATATAAAAACTTTTGCAAAAATTGAAGAGATTATGGAAAATTATGCGCTCTTTCGGCTAATGGAAGAGAATGAAAGTGATGAGCTAATGGATAAAGAGACGGCAATGCACTACTATTCTCAGTTGGATAAGTCAAGTTGAAAGTTAGTTATCGAAAAAAATTTTTAAAAGAACTCGCAAAAATTCCGTATAAAACACGTTTGCAAATTGAATATTTTGTTTTTAAAGAACTCCCATCGTTTGATTCGATAACGGAAAGTGGAAGAATTGAGAAGCTTCATGGCTATACGTCATTTTACAAATGTCGTTTTGGAAATTATCGCGTTGGAATAAAAGTTGAAAATGATGTCGTGATTTTTGAACGAGTTTTGCATCGTAAAGAAATATATAGATTTTTTCCATAATCTGAACAATCCGGAAAAGAAATAGAAGAGAATTTAACGCCGAGACCGCCAAGCTCGCAGAGAAAAATAAGATTTTTAAAAACTCGGCGACCTTTAAAAGAGTAATTCGTAAAAAGTTGAAAAGCATGTCATCGCGAGGAGCGGAGCGACGAAGCGATCTTTAAAAAATTGCACTTTAGCCGACGTCCAGATTGCTTCGCTCACAATGGTATTATAGGCCTTTTAACGAGTAACTCTTAAAAAACAGGACTTTATTACGTTGGAAAGAATGAAATTAAATTTACAGAAACGTTATATCGGAAAATTATTGTCTGCACTA
This sequence comes from Calditrichota bacterium, assembly GCA_013152225.1. GTDB lineage: Bacteria > Zhuqueibacterota > Zhuqueibacteria > Residuimicrobiales > Krinioviventaceae > Hydrothermomicrobium. The sequence continues at coordinate 5,153 of JAADGR010000430.1, read as the reverse complement.
AAATTGATTTTTTTACAAAGTCTGGCCATTCTTTTGGTATCCAATTGTTCCGCGCAAAAGGCACCTGTCTTTAGCGGTGAAAATGCCTACAAGTATCTGCAAAAGCAATGTGATTTCGGCCCGCGCAATCCCGGGTCAGAGGGGTACCGTCAATGCCGCGATTACCTGATCCAAACGATGCGCCTTTTTGCGGATGATGTCTCCACGCAGCCGTTTTTACTCTCTTTTCCCAACCCAACGACAAGCGTTTCTGCAACCAATATTATCGCCAGGTTTCAGCCAAATAAAAGTGACAGAATATTTTTGTGCGCTCACTGGGATACGCGTCCCTGGGCTGACCAGGATCCTGATCCTAAAAACCATAACACGCCCATTATGGGCGCAAATGATGGCGCTTCGGGTGTTGCTGTTTTGCTGGAAATTGCCACGCTGCTGCACGCGCACAAACCGCAGATCGGAGTGGACATTGTTCTTTTTGATGGGGAGGATGAGGGGGTGGAAGGTGATGAACGCAGTTGGGCCAAAGGTTCGGCAGCTTTTGCGCAGCAGTTTGGCTCGCAATTTCATCCTCGGTTCGGCATTCTTTTGGATATGATCGGGGATTCGGATTTGACGATCTACAAAGAAGCCTTTTCAAATCAATATGCGCCGGATGCTGTCAACCTCGTCTGGAATCGGGCAGCCAACCTTGGCGTTACTGAATTTATTCCGCAGATAGGCTATGGCGTTTTTGATGACCACATTCCTCTCCTCGAAGCCGGAATTCCCTGCATCGACCTTATTGATTTTAATTATCCCTACTGGCACACCTTGGAGGATACGCCCGATAAATGCAGCCCCGAGAGCCTGGAAAAAGTGGGCCGGGTATTGACAAGTCTGATTTATGAATCTGACTGAATGTTTGTGATAAATCAGTTTTCAGGATCGTTTCTGATCCGACGATTGGCACTTCTGCTTATTTAGTTAAATTCCTGTATGAATATTTTTCCCAAGGGGGGTTAGTATTACAAAGCTTTTAACTATAGCCCTGTTCTGTCATCTTGATGAAACGATTTTTAATGGATAAAATTTGGCTGCAAATGACCATTCCCGTTTCCGATGAAACGAGTGAACTGGTATCGAGTTTCTTGTTCGAATCCGGCGCGAGCGGTGTTTTGGAGGGAGAGGGCACCCTGACAATATTTTTCCCGCCTCCATTTTCTGCTGAAATATTATTAAAAAGAGTTCAAAATTACCTCAATGAACTTCAGAGATTGGGACTTTCTTTTCCTCCCCAATCTATTGTTACCGAAGAAATCCGGGACCGCGATTGGAATGAAGAATGGAAAAAGAGCTATGGGATGACAAAAATTTCCGATCGCATCCTCATCAGACCAAGCTGGGAAAAACCTCCGCAAGATTCTCCGGAATGCACGATCGAAATCGATCCTGAAATGGCATTCGGTACGGGAACGCATGCGACAACCAGCCTGACTCTTCAACTTTTGGAAAAAAACATCTGCGGAAATGAGCTGATTCTTGATGTCGGCACGGGCACCGGGATTCTTTCAATAGCGGCTGTTAAGTTGGGCGCAAAAAAAGCCATCGCATTCGACATCGACCCGGTAGCTGCGCAGACCGCTTTCCACAATGTGATGAAAAATGATGTCGGCCGGAAAATTCATATTTTTGCAGGCTCTCTGGAGGCTGTTGCCAAGGCAGAATTTGATATTATTGTCGCTAACGTTAATCGCGGTGTGATTTTAGAATTTTTGCCATTCATGTCGAAACTGTTGGATAATGACGGAAAAATAATTCTCTCCGGCATACTCGATCGCGAAGAAACAATGGTCCGGGACGCGCTCGGAACTTGTGGGCTTTATATTTTGCAACTAACGGCTCAGGACGAATGGCTGGCTTTTGAGGTTGCAAAACAACACTGATCTCTTGCTTTACAGGCAGTTATGAGATTGCTTCGTCGTTCGTTCTTCACTCCTCGCAATGACATGGATTTGTTACATTTTAAGCCTTAACAAGTATAAGCAAAGGCAATTTAACTCATGACATTCAGTAAGAATCTTGTAGGATCGATGATTTCCAATTCCGACATTTTATCTGCAAGATTCTAAATGACGTCTTGGGATGAGCACAACATCCCTGTGAAATTATAAGTTCATTGGCCTGGATATTTTTTTGCTGAAAAAGCTATTTAAAATATTTTTGTTCCTCGTTGTTTTGCCTATTGCTGTTCACGGGGTGGAACGAAAAATTGTTGTGGACAGCCTGGCGGTCGGGAATGGCGCTTTGCTTGCAAATTACCATATCGATGGGCTATTGAACGATAAAATTATTGAGGGGCTTGAGCGGGGATTTACATCACAAATTGTTCACCATATTGAATTATGGAAAAAGAAAAAATTAATGAGTTCAATTTCCGCACAAGTTATCCGGACTTTTTCAATTTATTATGATAATTGGGAGAGAAAATTCGTCATCCTCACCGAGGATGAAAAACGAATTACATCCAAAATTCAGGTTTTACGCGAACATTGTGCGGTCATCACCAATTTGCCGGTGGCCAAAATTTCGGAACTGCAACCCAAAGGGAGTTACTATTTAAGCATCCGGGTGACGTTTCAACCCATGTCAGCGGAATCCTACCAGGAGTTGCGGCAATGGCTCTCCGGCCGCGGGAATCCCGATGAAAAAATCAAACCCAAACGCAAAAGGCGAGGCCGGTTCTTCGGTGTTCTGATGGATTTGATGGGCTTTGGTGACAAAAGCTTTACTTTTAAATCTAAAGATTTCGTTTTCAAAGACACAAATCATATAGAATTCAGTCAATGAAATGGAAATATTCTACTGCGCCGATCTGTTAATTTACTTGAAAACCTGAAATTGCCTGCCTTTGTTATTTGCAAAATTTGGAGGTGTTACGCCATGAAAAAGCTGCATAATACTTTTTACCATAAATTGTATTTGTTACCTGTCGTTTTGTTTGCTTTGGGAGTTTTTGCAAATCCCTATGCAAAATCGGTTAAAGTGGATGCGAGTCTGATGGCGGATGAAATTAAAAGTTCGCAAAACAATTTTGAACTGTCAAAAGTCGATGGGACACTGGAATTATATAAAAACTCTCAGCAGCGATTTTTGCAGCACGTTGTTGAGAAAATTCGATTTCAGGAAAAACTGAAAAGCGAACTTTTGTCACGTATGACGCCCGGGAATCTCGTTTCGGCGTTTATGAGAGAGCTAAATCGTGTGTCGGTTCAGAAAAATTCAGCTTTAAAAATTCGTTCCGTTTTATCGAATTTGAAAAAAGCAAATGTAGAAGATGCCGACGGGGGAATCGGCGGACGTGTCACTGTTGACGGCGTAGCCCCGGTCCAATCCGTGCAGGTTTTGGCTTTTGATGATCACGGCTATTTTGCCGGAGAGAGCGATGTGAACGGCGACGGGAATTACACAATAACAGGCCTCAACGGCGGCGATTATTTCGTTTTGACCTGGAGCCGGGACTATGTTGACGAGTTCTATCCGGATATTCAATCACCTCTTGGCTCGTTTAGCGGCTGGCGCGATGCCCAACCGGTGAAGGTCTTCGATGCCATCTCCGAGGGTATTAACTTTGATTTGCAAAAAGGGGCCGTTATCAGCGGCACGATTTTTAAGAATGACGGTACAAAAATTCAGGATGAAACGGTTACCTTTGTCGTAACTATAGCGGACGATCCGCGTGTAGTTTTTACGAATCGGGTGGTTGTTGCCGACGGCAGATATGAGCTTGTGGTGCCGCAGAAAGGAAATGTGAAAATTTCGGCGGCAGTAACGGGTTTTTTCCCAACCTGGCAGGAAAATCAAGTCGATTGGGAAACTGCGGCAATAATTAACATTCCTGATTACGAATCGCAGGTTGTTGACATTAATTTTGCACTCCAGCCCGATCCGGCAGCCGCGGAGTTGGGAAATATCACCGGACGGATTAGTCCCGACCAGCCGAGTGTCTATTTTGTCTATCCCGCTGTGGTTGCAGCGTATAATGCGGCAGATACATCCCTGGCCACATGGGCAATCCAGGTTTCCCCTCTTCTCGGTTACAATCTCACATCACTTGAACCCGGAAATTATCTCGTCTACGCCAATGATTATCTTGGTGATGTGATTGGTACGGATAATTTCCGCGGTAAATTTTACGATGACGATGGCAACACTCTGGTTTCTGTTTCCGCGGGACAAACAGTGGAAAACATAAACATCAAACTCCCGGCGGGCGCCACCATAAGTGGAAAAGTTACTGATGCAGACGGCAGCCCGGTTGATTCCCTGATGCTCATTGCGCTCAATGCCAATACCTCTCTGAACAGTGATGATCCGTTTCTCACCCAATTCGAGTTATCCATTACAGCGACGAACGACCAGGGAGAATATGTTTTTACCGGGCTTCCTGATGGAGAATATGTGATAAGGACATTTTCAGACTATTATATCAATTTTGATTTGAATGATTTGGACAATATTCTGATGACGGGAAAACATGCGAGAGAGATCGTTGATGAATATTATAACGGTGTTTATAATTTACTGCAATGGGATTATGCACAGCGTATCGTTGTGCAAAAGCTGGTGAATGTGGAAAATATAAACTTTCATCTGGCGCAGGCAAGGTTTTTTACCGGCACCGTAACCGATGCACAAACAGGAGCGCCGACAAGAGCTGTTTCTTTGATCGCAGTGAATGACACGTCGGCCTATCCTTTCTGGCCATTTGCGAAAATTGAAGACAATGGCGAATACAGCCTCGGACCTCTTCCGCAAGGAAAATATAAAATTCTTGCCCTGACCGGTTTCGGCAGGGATGAAGGCTACCTCTCTGAATTTTATGATGGCAAGCTGCAATTTGACGAAGCGGATGTTTTGAATTTGTCTGCCGGCGAAATGTCGAACATAAATTTTGCTTTGAAAAAAGGCGCGGTTATTGAGGGTTTTGTCGATCTCGCACCCGGCGATGCAGTCCATTGGGCGGGCAAAGATACGCTGGACGGCATTCCCGTGGTTGCTTTTGAAGCGGAAACGGGTAAACTTGCAAGCTATGATTTTGTCCAGTTCAATGGCGGCTACCGCATTGAGAAATTATTTCCCGGCTCTTACAAAGTGATGACTCTGCCAATTCCTTC
>JAADGR010000091.1 GCA_013152225.1 Calditrichota bacterium | reverse complement strand
CATCGGCTGGGCTATCGGTCGCGGAGAAGAGTATGACGATCACAAGGAGCAAGACAGAGTTGAATCTGAAGCACTTTATGATTTATTGGAAAATGAAATCATCCCCACTTTTTACAAACAAAGTTTGAATGGATTGCCGCGCGAATGGATAGCCATGATGAAGGCAAGTATGCAAAAAGTTTGCCCATACTTTAACACGAATCGTATGGTTCGGGATTATTTACACGAGTATTATATGCCCGCTGCCGAACGCTGGAGCCGCCTGGTTCAGGATGATATGAGAGCTGCGAAACAACTGGCAGAATGGAAGCAGCGCGTCTCTGCCAATTGGCAGGACGTAAAAATTCTGGACATTACCGGGCCAAAAGAAAGCGAGCGCAAAGTTGGCGAACTACTTTTCATTTCAGCTTCTCTTGAAACCGGAAATTTAAAACCGGAAGATCTATGCGTCGAAGTCTATTACGGGCAGTTGGATACCAACTGCATGATAGAAAAAGGGACTTCGATGCGAATGGAAATCAAAAATCAGGATGAAAGGGGAGCGTACGTTTTTCAAGCCAATATTCCATGCAAATCGACCGGAAAACACGGCTTCTCAATTCGTGTATTACCTCATCACCCCGAGTTGCCGAATCCGCATGAAATGGGCCTGATAAAATGGTTCAAAGGCGATTAGTTTTTTTCAGGAGGTTCAATTGGGCGAGAAAATGTTATCGGTCTCTTTAATGACCCTGGTCATGTTTTTCGCTATTGACTGGTTTGCACGGTGGTACAACTCTTTTTTGCAAAAAAGAGCTTTGGATAAAAAGTTCAGGACCCTGCTGATACGGCTCGTCTGGGCCATTTCGGCACTATTGTTTTGGTCTGCCATGTTTAAAAAAGGACTGCCTCACGGCTTTACCATCACTCATTTTGCATTTGCGCTTTTTATTTTTTCGATATTTGGATTTATCAAATCACTGCTGCCAACGAAGTAAAAAAATTAATCTCTTGCTTTCAAAACTGTTGCTTTATATATTTAGAGGACTTGGTCAGTTAAAATGGGAAGGGAAAAATGATATTAAGCAAAGTTCACATCCGCGCATTTAAATCTATTTACGAACTCACCATGTCCTTGAACCAAAAAGTGAGTGTACTCATTGGAGCCAATGAAAGCGGCAAGACCAACATTCTCAAAGCCCTCGAATCTTTCCGCAGCGATGTCCCTTTTGACAACACGTTTACGTGTCAATATTCCAATCATTATTACATGGGCAAAAGCCCGGAAGTTACCCTTGAGTTCAGTGACATAAATAAAGAAAATCGTCGAAATCTACTTCGAATTTCCGAAGTGTTCAAAGATGTTGAACAGTTCCAAATTCGGCGCGATGGCCCGGATTTAAAAGATTATCATTTAGTTGTCGGTGACGGAGAAGTTGATACAATTGATTTTAAGCGACTGTTGCAATATTTGCCAAAACTCATCTATTTCTGTGATATTCCATTATTGAAAAATAAAGTCGATTTCGGCAGTTTGAACTCCGACAGCATCGAATTTTCTACGGAAAAAAATTTGCTTAAAATCGGCGGCATCGAAGATTACAATCTTATTTTTGAAGATAGTTCGCGCGGTCGCCGCGCCGCCGAAGAAGCCAGCCGCATCATCACCGAACAAGTAAGGCGCGTTTGGTCCCAGGAACCAAGCATCGAAATTAAGCTCCATGTTAACGGACGTGTTCTCTATATCGATTTTTCCGACTCGACGACGGTTCTGGATACACCCGATTCCAGAAGTCTGGGTTTTCGCTGGTACCTGTCATTTTACGTGAATTTTATCACCCAGGCTTTTGAAGGACGCACCAATGAATACATTTTTCTGATAGACGAACCGGGCATTCATCTCCATCCCGCAGGACAAAAAGACCTGGTCAAAGTTCTGGAGGATTTGTCAGTAAAAAATCAAATCTTATATACCACCCACTCTCCCTTTCTCATAGACCGAAAAAATCCGGACAGAGTTCTCCTTGTTTATAAAGACAAGGTCGGTACAAAGGTGAACAGCAAGGCATATCGCGATAACTGGAAGCCATTGCGCAAACAAATCGGACTGACCATTGGGGACTTGTTTTTCTTTAGCGAAAAAAGCCTGATCATTGAACTACCGACAAATAAAAAGCTCGGGATTTTCTCAAAATTACGCGTGAATTAAATGTTAGCAGTAAAAAAAGAGTTGACATTGTATATACAAAAGCAGATCAAGAAGGTATCCCCTACCAAACATTATTATCAAGCATATTACCAAAAAGTAAAGAAATAACTCTTGCAAATTGTCTCAATAATGAGTTTTCCCCGGCTATCAAACCGAAAAATATCTTGCCATTTATGGACACGCTCTCACTCGTAAGACACTAAAAAACCTTGCAATTCGATATGAAATGGTTTATATTTTAAATATTCAGTGCATCATTTCAATTTTACAGATTCCTGCAGCACTGTGATGTAATAAACGGTTTGACATTGCAATTGAAAGGAACTTTAAATGGAACAAGGTACTGTAAAATGGTTCAGCACCTCCAAAGGGTACGGATTTCTTACAAAAGATTCAGGAGGGGATATCTTTGTTCATTTTTCCGTGATCAATGGAGACGGCTTCAAATCATTAAACGAAGGGGATAAAGTAGAATTTGAAATCGAGGAATCGGAAAAAGGTCCGCAGGCAGTAAACGTTACAAAATTATGAGATTCGGAAAATCTTAAAAGCCCTGCCAACTGTCTGACCGGGCTTTTTTTGTACTGTTACATTCTCTCCGGCACATATTTTATCCACATACTCATTTTTCCCCCTGCTTTACAAATCAATAAATGCGATTCCTTTTCCAATCCTCTTGCATACAAATTATGAGCGTCAGTAGAACAAGTTTGGTTTTCGATACAAAAGAAATCCGGCTGCTCAGTGTAAACGACGACATGGGTGAATTCTTTTGACGCCTCGAAAATTAACTTTACTGCGGCATCCCTCGCCTCATAGAATGCAGGATTCTCCGGTTCAGCGCCCCAGTAAACATCATCTAAATATAACGTTGATAATGGCCTGGGAGTATTAAGGTCGAAATCCTGACCTTCGAGTTTTTGCAAAACACCTGTGGGCAGCAGACCTTCCGCCTGCATGTGTGCTTTTGCCGGTACCGCCATAAAAGTTTGAGACTTTTCCCCAAGATAATTGAAAAAAGGATGCAATGCAAAGCCGAAAGGAATGGGACGTTCATCCTTGTTTTCAATCATAAAAGTTATTTTTACACCCTGCCTGTCAAGTTCATATTCCATAGAAATGCGATGCAAAAATGGCCACAATGCAAATAATTCGTTTTCCTGATTAAAATCCAAATATGTTTTCAACCTTGCACTGTTCGCATCGGCAGAAGGTTGCTCAAACTCCCATGGCGCACCGTGAACCAGGCCATGCAGGAAATGTTTTTTCCAATTGGGTGTAAAGCTGAACTTTTCTCCTTGAAAACTGAATTCACTGTTGCGTACCCGGTTTGGCGTTGGATAAAGAATCGGTATGCCCGACTCGCGTTTTTGCACCGCCCGGACAGACGGAGCCTGCCATAAAAGTTCAGTACCACCAAACTGATATGAAAATAAATTTGAACCCGCTTTAGGAACGATACCGACCTTTTTGCTCAATCGAGGATTTTCATCATTAAAAATAAGATAAATAACTTCCCACCCGGATTCCGGGTCAATTTCTGTCTTGGTCGAAAAGGTATGTTTGTCCATTTTCTTCTCTATTTTTTGGCCTGCCAACCACCAGGTACTCAAAGATTCGCGGATATTGACGTTTAATTTAAAATTGAATTGCAAACTATCTTGATAAATTTAGACTAAATTGGCAATTAATCAAGTTGAATGTTTAATCTTGAGAACTATTTGAGCAAGTCTCCTCGCTTACTCCTCTCCATCTTCCACAACCACTGCGGTACCATAAATCAAAATCTCCGCAGCCGCGGACATGATCTCGCTGGTGCTGAAACGTACGGCCACAATGGCGTTTGCTCCCATTTCAGTGGCTGCGGCGATCATGCGGTCAATAGCCTGTTCTCGTGCCTCGGCCATGAGTTTAGTGTATTCTTGTAT
>JAADGR010000154.1 GCA_013152225.1 Calditrichota bacterium | reverse complement strand
CGCACAAAAGAATTTGCAACATCTGTGTTTTTTACAAGCAAATGAACTGGCGCAAAATGATGAATGGGAAGAGGCCCTCAGGATTTGGCAGAACGTCTGTTCCCGGGATGATTTAAACGTTTTTTACAACATTGCTCTTGCGTACGATAAACTGGAAAATCCTCAAAGGGCGAATCTTCATTGGCAAAAAATAACCGCTTATTATGAGGAACTCTGTCGGAATAATCCTGATGATATACTGAAAAAGGAATATCTTGGTATTGCCTATCAGCACCTCATCAAGAATTACCAGGATATTGGTGACGATAAGCGTGCAATTCGAACGCTGGAGAAATTGTGCAAGCTGAAACCTGAAGATACGACCTGTCAATTTGAATTGGCCGAGACCTACCTGGATAATGAAAGGTGGAACAGCGCCCAACAACAATTTTCGAAAATATTATCGCAGGATCCGAAAAACGTCGATGCGTTGATTCATTTGGCTTTTGTACAGGATATGCAGTATAAAGAGCAACAGGCAATACAAACACTGGAAAAAGCACTGCAAATTGAACCCGATAGTATCGAGGCGAAGCATCAATTGGCAGCACTTTTAAATGAAGAAGCGATTGAATGTTTAAATTCCGACGATTACAAGAAAGCCGGTGAATTATTTAAAAGACAAATTGAACTCGATCCTTCCGATTTTGCAGGTTATCATGGATTAGCATATATTTATTCAGAATATCTTGATAATCTCAAAACAATGAAGCTGATTTTTCAAGGTTATATTTCAACAAACCCCGGTGATGCTGAGGTTTATATTGATGTGGCAAATGCATTTTATGAATTTGATCAGCCGAAAAAGGCAATGCTCTATTATCAAAAAGCAGAGGAGCTTGCCGCCGGAAATGCCGAACTTTTCATCGATATAGGGATGAAGGCTTATAATTTCTCAGAGCGGAAGGCTGAAAAGTTTTTTAAAAAAGCAATAGAACTGGCTCCTGGAAATGCAGATATTTATTTTAAAATTGCCTCATCCTATTTGAGGAGAGACCCGTGGAAAGCCAAAAAATATTTTGGCAAATGTTTGAAAATAAATAAAAATTATTATCAGGCTCATCTTAAACTTGCTTATCTTGAAACGATGGAGGGTCATCAGGCCGTCGCAGGAAAACATTTGTTGTTAGCCAAGCAAATAGCAAAGAGTGCTGAAAAAGGGGAAGAATTGGCGATTATTGAAGATTTTGAGAAAACTATTGGAGAACAAATGGACCTTTTTTCAGAGTTGCCGTTCGAGGACGAATGATGGCAAACCCTTATGAAATTTTGGGAATTAGACCGGACGCTTCGCCTGGGGAAATCAAAAAGGCCTATTTTCGTCTTGTAAAAAAATATACTCCCGAGAAAGAACCGGAAAAGTTCAAGACAATTCGTCTTGCTTATGATCAGCTAAAATCTCACTCAGGCCGCGCCAAAACGGACTTTTTTGTCCTCAAAAAGCCATCCGATGATTTCGATCTTTTGCCGGAAACAGCGGAGGCCAAGTTGGATGTTTCGTTCGAGGATGCCATAGCTGCCGTGGAAATACTTGTCTCTGATATTTATAAAACTGATTTTGTCGACGATTACACGGAATTTGGAATTGCTGTTTTTAAATAAAAAGAAAAACTTAAATGTCCATGTTATTTAATCCCGCACCTTGGGAAATAAAATGAACATATCTTCTGCTGTAGAATTATTCTTTGATAATCTCCGGGAAAATGTAAAACCGTCTGCCAGGGGATACCGTTTCTATCAGCGCGAAGTGAATCGTTTGGCGGCGTTTCTAACAGAACGAGGTTGCCGTAGTTTTAAGGATGAACACTTTGTCGACCTTTTCGACGAGTATTTCTATCACCGCACGGCTGATCTTTCAAAAGGTTATCGAAATTCAATTGCTCGCAAGCTTTTAACTTTTATTCAATTTCTTAATGGAAAAGGTGTTATTAGTTCAGAACAAACGGCACTTTTCCTTTACAGCACTCGTGGCGACGAATTCAGATCACAAAAAAGTTTGTTGCAAGAAATTCGGGAACTGGAAAGGGTTATTTATGATAGCAAAAGAATTGGAGTGCTCCGGCAGCATTTTGCGCGGATTAAACAAAAAATTGTTCATATTGCAAAGACCGATCCTGAAATTAGCAAAGTACTGTTCCGGCATAGCGGGCAAAAAATCCAAGAGTTGAAAAAAAATGCTCTTCAAGTGCTCGACAAACAACTTGGCGAAATGATGCAAGTGGGTGCCTTTTTATCTACTCGGGATTTTTCCGAGATGGAAAGCGAACTTTTAAATTTAGCAAAAAGTATTCAAAAGTCGGGGCGTGAATCGTATAAAACCAACATGCTGTTTGAGGCAAAACAGGAAAATGATTCTCAGACTTTTCAGGAACTGGAGCGAAAACTAGCCCGCACCGAAAAAATTCTCCTGGAGTTTAAACATGGGTGGGGTGAAAAAGCAAACTTGCAGCTTTTGAAAAATTTACTTCCAGTTCTGGATGGGTTGGATAATGCTTTAAAGTCCTTTGCGATCCATTATCAGAAAAGCGTTGCTGAAGACATTCATAACAAGGGAAAAATAATTTTTCGCAGGCTTTTTCAGCGGACCAAGGCAATGTCGGCGGACGTGCCATTCGATTACAATTCCTGGTTCGAGGGTCTGAAAATGGTTCAGGGGCGTTTGTTAGCCATTTTAGGGCAGGAAAATGTTCGTCCTATAAAAAGCGTGGGTGAGATTTTTAATCCACAATATCATATTGTCGTTGGCACTGAAAAAAGGAATGATGTCGTCGAGGGTTTTATTGTTTCGGAGCATTTGAAAGGATATTTACGAAATGATAAAGTGATTCGCTTTGCTGAAGTTGTTGTGGCAAAGCCGAATGAAATGTACCTCGATGTACATGAGAAAAAAGGTAACAGTTCCGGTGTATTAAAATTGGACGTAGATCAACGCTGATGTTGGGTTGTTTCTATCCGTTGGAAAACTTGTCGGTTTGAGGCGAAGCTTCGCTATACTGTTATAAAAAAACATAATTTATTTCAGGAGAATTTGGAATGAGCAAAATAATTGGAATTGATCTGGGCACTACAAACTCGCTGGCAGCGGTCGTCCTTGAGGGAACGCCACAGATTATACCGGACGGCGAGCAGCATCTTGTGCCGTCGGTTGTCGGCTTGTCCTCAAACGGAGAAATACTTGTGGGGCAGGCTGCCAAAAACCAATATGTCCTTTATCCCAATTCTACGGTGAAATCCATCAAAAGAAAGATGGGGAGCGAAAAAAAAGTTTTGTTGGGAAAAGATGAATATTTGCCGCAGGAAATCAGTGCGTTTATCCTGAAAAAGTTGAAAAAGAACGCGGAAAAATATTTGGGAGAAGCGGTTGAAAAAGCAGTGATCACTGTGCCCGCTTACTTTAACGATGCACAGCGCCAAGCCACAAAAGATGCCGGAGAAATTGCAGGTCTTGAGGTCGTACGTATCATCAACGAGCCGACGGCTGCCGCTTTGGTGTATGGTTTGGATAAAGAGGAAGAGCAAGTTGCCATGGTCTATGACCTGGGCGGCGGCACTTTCGATGTGTCCATTGTCGAGATCAATTCCGGTGTTGTGGAGGTAAGAGCCAGTCATGGAAATAACCAGCTTGGCGGAGATGATTTTGACAGGCTGTTGGTAGACCATCTGGTCAAAAATTTTATGGAAAAGTATAATATCGATCTGGAGGACGATTCGAAAGCGCTTGCTCGCTTATTCAAAGCCGGCGAATCTGCCAAGATACATCTTTCCGATTATCCTTTTGCTGCAATTGCCGAAGAGTTTATTGCGAAAAAGAGGTTCAAAGCACTTCATCTGAAAAAGGAACTTTCCCGGGAAGATTTTAACTCGATGATCCATTCTCTTGTTTATTCCACTGTCGATTCAATTGAGATTGCCCTCAATGACGCCGGATTAAAACCTGCTGACGTGCATAAGATTTTAATGGTCGGTGGTTCTACCCGCATTCCCCTGGTCTGGGATGTTGTGGAAGAGAAAATGGGCAGGCAGCCGCATGCGGAAATTGATCCGGAAGAATGTGTTGCAATGGGTGCCGCTATTCAGGGGGCAATCATTGCCGGCGAGGATGTGGACGCAGTTCTTGTAGATGTTACGCCTTACTCCATTGGAATTGAAACTGCCGAGTTTAAGTTTGGAAATATTTATGACGATCGATACAGCATAATTATCAAAAAAAATACAGTTATTCCCGTCTCAAAGTCTGAGGCATATTACACTATGCATCCCGAACAAACCTCGGCGGAAGTTAAAGTTTATCAGGGAGAGAAGAAAACCGCCTCGGATAATATTCTCCTCGGATCTTTTACATTTGACAATATCCCGATATCAAAAACAGAAGAACCGGCCGAATTCATTATTCAGTTTGATCTTGATGTGAACGGGATTTTGCATGTTTCGGCAACACACAAAGACAGCGGCCGTAAAGAAGGCATTTCCGTGAAGACATCGCAAATAAAGCTTTCCGATGAGGAAAAGCTGAATGCGAAGGATAAACTGTCATCCCTGGAAATTTCCGAACAAGATATTGCCTTTCCCCTTTTAAATAAAGCCGAGAGTTTGCTAAGGAATTTAGACGATATTGTGGAAAGGGAAGAATTGGACCGACTTGTTCAAAAGGTCAGGACAACAGCGCGTGAAGATGAGAAAGCTTTTGAACAATCGAAAGAAGAACTGTTGCAAAAGTTGTTTGAATTGGAATAAATTTAGATAACATTGAAACCCGGAAGGATTCTTTTTTAATCTTTGGCTGCGGAAGCAAAGACACCCATTGCATAATAAATGTCTTGTTTGTTAAATTAATTTCGTTAATTTGTTTTCAATATCGGCAATCTTTTGGGCTTGTAAAAAAGGAGTCTAATTATGAAATTTAAATCCACCACGCTCATAGCTGCAGCCATCATAGCAGCTGTTATAATGTTGTTTTCCATTTTTGTAAAGTATTATGGCGATTGGTTGTGGTTTCAAAATTTGGGGTTTTCAGGTGTATTTCTAACAATGCTATGGGCTAAGATATTTGTTTTCTTGGGATTCTTTTTGATTTTTGCGATTATTGCAATTGTAAATATTGCAATTGCTCGTAAATTCGGCAGATTTACCCGTTCCATGAAACTGGCTTTGCCTGACGATCCTGTAAATTCTTTAGACATTATATTTAAGGAAAATTATGCCAATTATGTTTGGGGAGTTCTTATTTTATTCTTTGCGATTATGATGGGATTAGGCGCTTCCAGTTCCTGGGAAACCTTTTTAAAGTTTTTCCATGCATCAAAATTCGGCCTGGCCGATCCAATTTTTCATAAGGATGTTGGGTTTTATATCTTTAAATTACCTCTTTTTCAATTTTTCCAGGGTTGGTATCTGTTTATGATCGTTCTGCTCCTTGGCATGGTTGGGCTTTCCTATTATCAGGATCAATCCATCACACTAAAAGATAACAAAATGGCCATCGATTCAAAGGCAAAATATCATCTCTCCATTTTAACCGGATTATTTCTTTTGGGAATTGTTTTCGTTTATATATTAAAATTATATGAAATACTATTTTCCACACGCGGTGTCTCCTATGGTGCCTCTTATGCTGATGTACATGCGCAAATACCGGCCTATTGGATATTGTTAATTCTCACGGCTCTAATTTCCATTTTATTTCTTCTTAGCCCGCTGATTAAAAAGTGGAAGTTTATTGTTTATGCAGCCCTTACTTATTTTGCATTCTTGGTAATCCTGATCTGGATTTATCCAAATTTAGTTCAACAGTACATAGTCAAACCGAATGAATTAGTAAAAGAGAAACCTTACATTCTCAATAATATTCATTTTACGCGAATGGCGTATAATCTGGATAATGTTCGCGAAGAAACTTTTCCTGTAAAGCAAAATCTCACATACCAGGATATTCTTAACAATCAGTTAACCGTTCACAATATCCGGCTCTGGGACAGGCGACCGTTGGTACAATCCTACAAACAATTGCAGGAAATTCGGCTTTATTATAACTTTAAAAACGTGGACGTTGATCGCTACCATTTTCCAGAATATACAGAGGTTGCGTTAGCCGGACGTGAGCTGCCTCCTTCCCGAATCCCAATCCGTGCCCAAACCTGGGTGAACACGCATCTTAAATATACGCATGGTTATGGTTTGGTCATGAGTCCTGTAAACGAAATCACGGAAGAGGGAATGCCGAATTTCATCGTAAAAAATATACCACCTGAATCGAACGGACTATTGAATGTAGCAAGACCTGAAATCTATTATGGCGAGGAGACAGATGAATATGCAATCGTCGGGACAAAAACGCAAGAATTCGATTATCCCAAAGGAAACCAAAATATCTACACCACTTATCAGGGAAAAGGCGGTGTTAGAATTTCCGGTTTGTTCCGGAAGTTAGTATATGCTTGGAAATTTTCCGATATCAAAATTTTACTAACAGGTTACATCACCAAACAAAGCCGTATTATGTTCCATAGAATTATAGCAGATCGCGACCGGATAGTTGCTCCGTTCCTTAGCTATGATTCAGACCCGTATTTAGTGGTTGGCGAGGACGGAAAACTCTATTGGATTCATGATGCGTACACAACTTCCAATATGTATCCTTATTCTCAACCTGTGAGCCAGGCACCGGGACAGCGAGGACTCAATTATATACGGAATTCCGTAAAAATTGTTATCGATGCATATAATGGAAGTATGACTTATTACATAAAAGATCCATCCGACCCGATTATTCAGACTTTTAGCAAGATATTCCCGACTCTTTTTAAACCATTTGATGAGATGCCGGATTTTTTAAAGAAACACATCCGCTATCCCACGGACCTTTTCACAATTCAGGCTGAATTGTACAATGTCTATCACATGACCGATCCCCAGGTGTTTTATAATCAGGAAGATTATTGGAGCATCCCTCATGAAATCTATCGGAATACAGAACAAGCAATGATTCCTTATTATATTATCATGAAATTGCCCGGGGGAAAATCTGAGGAATTTATTCTCATGCTTCCACTTACGCCATCCAAGAAAAACAATATGGTTGCCTGGATGTGTGCTCGTTGCGATGCTCCCAATTATGGTCAGTTGATCGTGTACCAGCTACCCAAAGAGAAGCTGATCTTCGGGCCTATGCAGATTGAGGCGCGAATTAACCAAAAGCCGGACATCTCCTCCGAATTGACCTTGTGGGGCCAAAAAGGCTCCAGCGTCATTCGTGGGAATTTGTTGATCATTCCAATCGAGCACTCTTTTATTTACGTGGAACCTATTTATCTGGAAGCTGAACAAAGTCAGTTGCCAGAATTGAAACGTGTTGTTGTGGCTTATGGTGATCAATTGGAAATGCGGTCGAATTTGGAGCAAGCATTGCGGGCCGTTTTTTCAATGGAGAATGTTTCGACAGGTCAAATAAAAAGAGGATTAACCGGCGCACCCGTGGCGCATATTTCAACATTAGCGCAAAAAGCTCTGGGGCACTATAACCAGGCGCTGAACTATCTTAAACAAGGGAACTGGGACAAATACGGGAAAGAATTGGATAAACTCCAGCAAATCCTGCAAACCATGTCGCAGAAGAAATAAAGTTCAAATGTTTTTAATAGGAAAAGAGAATAAACCTCCGTCCTGAAAATTTCGGGACGGGGGTTTTTTATGTCATAATGGAACGTACCCACCCAAATTCTTTGCTTGTAACTTTTGCGAAAAATATTAACTTTTGTTTTGATTCTGAATCGTAACTCAGTAAAAAAATATTTTGTTTTGGGAGATTTTATTAATGAAAATTTTGGTGTTGAATTGTGGCAGTTCATCCGTCAAATTTCAATTGATAGAGATGGACAATGAAGAAGTTCTGGCAAAAGGTGTTGTGGAAAAAATTGGATCGAGCGAAGCTATCCTGAATTACCAGCCTGAAGGGAAAAACAAGATTGTTCAAACGCGGGAAATTATTAATCATGATGTGGCAATCAGTTTGGTTTTGCGTACACTAATGCATCCCAATAATGGCGTCATCAAAGATAAATCGGAAATTGCCGGCATTGGGCATCGTTTGGTGCATGGCGGCGAGGAATTTTCCGAATCAGCCCTGATTACGGAAAAAGTCCAGGAGGGCGTCAGAAGGTGCATCCAGTTTGCGCCTTTGCACAATCCGCACAATTTAAAAGGCATTGAAGTATGCGAACAACTGCTTCCCGGTATTCCCCAGGTAGGTGTTTTTGATACGGCCTTTCATCACAGTCTGCCCCCGGAAGCTTATATGTACGCCCTGCCCATGTCCCTCTATCGAAAGCATCGCATTCGTCGCTATGGTTTTCACGGAACATCCCATGCTTATGTGGCCCAAAAAGCTGCGGAATATGTCGGCAAACCCATCGAGGAGCTAAAAATTATCACCTGTCATCTTGGAAATGGCGCCAGTATAGCGGCTGTGGACGGAGGAAAATCCGTGGAAACAAGTATGGGCTTTACGCCGCTTGAAGGACTGGTTATGGGGACGCGTTGCGGCGATATCGATCCGGCGTTAGTTCCGTATATTACCAATCTCGAAAAACTGTCGCTCAGCCAGGTTGATTCGCTTTTAAATAAGAGCAGCGGCATGCTCGGTTTAACGGAAACGACCAACGACCTTCGCGAGATTGAACTGGAGGCGGAAAACGGCAGTGAGCAGCACAAGCTCGCTCTTGATATTTTTTGCCATCGCATTAAAAAATATATTGGTGCTTATATTGCGATACTCGGCGGGCTGGATATTCTCGTCTTTACCGCCGGTATTGGAGAGCACTCGTCAGTGGTAAGAAAACTTGCGACAAGTAGCATGCAATCTTTGGGAATTCGTGTTAATGAAAAAAAGAATAAAGCGGACGAATTTGATATCGGAACGGGAAAAGTCAAAGTGCTGGTGGTACCGACGAACGAAGAACTGGCAATTGCCAGGGATACCGCAAAAAATCTGATAAAGATGCAACAGGAAATGGAAAAATCTCTTTCCGAAGAAGCTATTTCTGAAGAGTTGTCCCAGATAACCGGTGATGACAAAGCGGAGATGATGGCGATCTGGCTGAAAAATCCGCACATCAGCATTTTTGAATTGTCCGAAATATTAGCCAAAAGGACCGGGAAAAATTTTAGTGTGCAGGTACTGCGCAAAGAATTTGAGATTTTGGGCCTCAGCCAGGTTTCCGAAAGGAAAAAGGCGGAATTGGCGCAGACAATGAAGTAAACTGTCCGTGTAAATTTTACCAGGAGTATTTGATGAAAGAATTAAAAAAAGAAGAAGCGGGATGGGTTCTGGCCCTCACATGGTTGAGCGCACTGGAAGAAACAGCCCGCGATTTTCATGGTGAACGGCCGCTTGCCTTTTGTGAGCGTGCTTATGATCATGCAACAGATCAGTTTCTCAAGACATTGGAAAATGAATATGGTATTACTGCTAAAAATATGACCTCAATTCGCGATGCTGTTGAAGAATATATTCGTACCGGCGTTATCGGCGGACTCTTTCAGGACAGCAGCCAATTTGAATTGCGCGAAGTCAATCCAAATCGGCTGGAGATAAAAGTTCATGCCTGCCCGTACCGAAAGAGTTGCGAGAGCCTGATGCATGGCGGTCTTTCGCCAAAAGATTTGACGTGCGCACGCATTGGCTGTTTTCGTTCAGCAGTGCATCTGCTGGCCGATATTGATTGCAGTTATGAAGTGACCGAGTTCAATCCCGAACAGGGATGTAGTGGATATATTGAAAGAAGGTAAATAAATGACAGAAACAATTTCCCGATTAAAAAAGGAAGCAGGAGCGAGCAAAGATTGGCTTAGCCGTCGGCGGGCTTTAATTCAACTCAGCCACAAGAAAGACCCTTCTCTCTACTATACATTTATCAAGGCACTGGTGGATCCTGTCAGCGAAGTCCGACATGCAGCAGTCATTGCATTGTCACGCCTGGGTGATCGCCGTGCCGTGGAATACCTGTCCAAACCGCGTTTTCTCCAGGCAGGTGATTCCAATGTGCGCTGGATGACTGTGCGAGCGCTGGGCGTTTTGGGCGATGTGCAAATTATCGATGCACTTATTCCTCTTGTGGACGATGAGGAATGGCTGGTGCGCAATGAAGCGGTTTCTGCACTAAAAACTAAAGTTGAAGAAATTGTGCGCAGTGCCGATCCATCGCAAGCCAGAATTTTGGTTCGCATGCTTTCCATCCCGGAGCCTGGAATTTACGATATTGCCATTGAAGGGCTTGTGAATATGGAAGCCTCTTGTCGGCAGATTTTGCTGGATTCTCTCAAAAGCGTCAAAGATGTTGTGCGCAAAGGCGTCGTCCAGGTTCTTGGTCTGGCCAGGGATAAAGGAGCCGTGCTTGCATTGATCCGGATTCTTGATGATGAAAATCCTTTGGTGCGGGCAGAAGCTGTAAAAGCGCTCGCTGAGATTGGAGACGAACAAGCCATTCCTAATATTGTCAATCGTTTGCGTGAGCGAAACGATCTTGTCCGTGCGGAGATTATCAAAGCTTTGGTCAGATTCGGCTCCAGAGTCGTCCTGCCGCTTCATAGTGAGTTAATGCACGCGAAAGAGAAAACGTTGATCAGCACCATTGTACTGGCTTTGGGAAAAATTAGAAATCCACAAAGCATTCCTCTGCTTATCGATCGACTGAGCAGCAGCTTTTATTCAGTACGTAAAGATGCTGTCGAAGCGTTATCAAGTTACGGGCCGCCGATTGTGCAGCCGTTGTTGCAAAAACTGGTTGTTAACACGGTGAATATTCATTCTATTTTAAAAGATGCACGTACGCGAAATGGGAATGTGGCAAACCGCATACGGGCAATTAAAGCCCTGGGT
Source organism: Calditrichota bacterium (assembly GCA_013152225.1). Taxonomy (GTDB): domain Bacteria; phylum Zhuqueibacterota; class Zhuqueibacteria; order Residuimicrobiales; family Krinioviventaceae; genus Hydrothermomicrobium. The sequence goes on along the minus strand of JAADGR010000154.1, from coordinate 9,897 downwards.
GATTTGGAGGATCATCGTGCTATCGATCTCCTCAAAAAACTTGTAACAGATTCCGACCATCTTGTTGCTGTTGCTGCCGAAAATGCACTGGTTAAAGTCGGTTGTGCTGCGTGGGGACGCTGCGGCGCTCTGATGGTTATTGGCAAAGTAGGCGACGAGTCCGTCGTCCCGCAACTCATGCCGTCTTTGAAAGATGACTCGCCGCACGTACGCTATGAAGTCATGCGGACTTTGGGAAAACTTAAAGGCAAGCAGGCTGTGCCGGAGATTGAAAAATACGTCCGCAAGGAGAAGGTGCCGGAAGTGAAAGCTGAGGCATTGCGCGTATTGCGGGAATTATCCCCCGGTTCAAAAGAACTGTTTGACCTCGCCCTTTCATCTATTGATGATCCCTCCACAATGATTCGTCTGGTTGCCACGAGAATCCTGGGTGACTTTGTCGATGACCGGGCACTCTCATACTTGTTTGAAAAAGTTTCTGATACTTCCTGGAGTATTCGAATGAGCGCCGAGAATGCGCTCTGCAATTATGGAGTAAAAGTCGTACCGGAGCTTGTTAAGCATTTGAGGGCTGAAAAGGTTGAAGGTCGCTGCCGCATGATCAGCGCCCTCGCGCGCATCGGCGATATACAGGCGATTGAACCCCTTGAGCGTTTCAGGGACGAGTATGAACATAAAGACGAAAGGCTGGCGCAGATTGCAAGAGACGCTCTGGCTGTTTTGAAGGGTGAGACGGGAAGAAAATCGATACAACTTACAGTTCCTTCGTGCTGAGAAAAATTCTATAGAATATAGTTACAGGAGGTTTGAAATGCATTTGCTTGCCCATTCCCGAAAGATTCTGTTTGTTTTATTTTTTGCGGTCATCGTTTTTGTTTTTGCTCTCACGCAAGCGGGACTGTCGCAGACGCTGCGAAACCCTGTTTTGGAATATGCTACGGGTACATGGTGTCAATATTGTCCAATTGGGCATGGAGTTATCCGGGATAAGATACTGCCTAACATTCCTAATGCGATCATTATTGGTTATCATGGGCCTGCAAATGATGCAAGAGATCCTATGTCTTATTTTGAGGGGAATTCAATTTTATCTCGCCTAGATTTTTCTGGCTACCCCACTGGCATATTTGACCGAGTCACCAAACCCAAATTGGCAAATGAGTGGTATGCAAATATGAGCAATCGGTTATCCAAACCGGCTACCGTCAGAATTCATATTTTAAAAGAATTTAATAGAAAGACTAGGAAGCTAAAAGCCCACATTGCTTTTACTGCGTTCGACATTTTGAACGGCAAGTTTATGTTTAATGCCATACTTTTGGAAGATGGAATTATCCATAATCAAGAAAACTATCTAGGCCCCACATATATTAATTACGTCCACCGACACGTCGTCCGCGCGATGATGAACGGCGCTTTGGGCGAGGAAATAATCGACGGTACCTGGAATAAAGATCAGGTAATAAACAAGACTTTTTCTTATACTGTTCCGGCGGAATTTGTGGCGGATAGCTGCCACATCGTTATTATGGTTTATAAATCCGGGACGCCTCTGAATTCCAACGCCGAAATCCAACAAGCTGAACAAATGCCGTTGTGCGCTCCCGAAGTAATTATTGCCGCCGCAAACCATTCCGATGTGATCGCGGATAATACGACACCGGTTCAGTTCCAGGCTTTTCTATACAATAAAACCCTTGCCACAGACACCTACACCATTGATCTGGCATTTGACGGCCCCGAAGGATGGTCTATTGAATGCACAACTGTGAACGGCACTTTTTCTCCAGGGGCAACGAACGCCGTGACCATTGATTCCGATGACTCGACACTGATTACACTGAGCGTCAGTGCGAATGCAATAGATGGATTCGGGCAAACGACCGTTCGTTTTTCATCAAACAGTGATCCCAATGTAAAAGGAAGCCTTTTGCTGAGAAACGTTACCACAACCGGTGTTGGCCTTTTGCAAGTCGATGTGGACGGTCAGGATGCAAAAACGGATACGCTGGTCACAAATTCACTGAAAAATGCATATCGCGGCACTTTTGGGGTTGTTTCCAGACAGGCATTGCAAGTGCCGGATGTCGATTTGAGTCATTTTGCCGTTATTATTTGGTCTGCCGGTACTTCGTCCGTTGCCTTTTTCCCTGACGAAGTGAATGCATTGAAAACGTACCTGCAAGCAGGCGGAAATTTGTTTATTGACGGGCAAAATATTGGCCGCGATATTTTTGAATCAAATGGAGCGAGTCAGTTTGCGCAGAATTTTTATCATAATTACTTGCACGCGAATTATGTTGCCGATGCCTCTTTAAAAAAGATGCTGAAAGGTGTGTCGGGTGATCCCATTTCCAGTGGAGTCAATGTGATCATTAATGATATTTATTCCAGATCACCGGATGTGATTGCTGCTGCAGACACAAATGCAACGACTCTTCTGACATTCATGAGCGGGCCGGAGGTCGGTGCAATCAGGGCTGCTGCCGATGATTATAAAATTGTTTACCTCGGCTTTGGTCTCGAACAGATTAAAAGAAGTGCAACCCGTGACACGTTATTAGCACGCGCTATCCGTTGGATGACATATCAGGAGCCCGGCGTGGCCAAATCGTTTCGGATGAACGTTGATTCTTTGGCCTTTTACGGAGAGGTTGGTGATTTTTTTGACCGCTATGCCGAGATTTACAACACATCCTCTTCTGATCTGAGCCTGCGAATTATGCGTACCCGCAACCAATTTCCCGACGGCTGGTTTTGCTCCCTTTGTTTGGGCGAATTGTGTTTTGCTCCCTCGATGGATACAATTAGCATCGCGGACTATGTGGGGCCGCTTGCGCCGGGCGACTCGCTGGATTTCCATTTGCAAGTCGGCTCAAACGGAACGGATCCCGGTAACGGTCTTGTGACCATCAAAATTGAAAATGTCGATGATCCTGACGATTCCGTTTCTTTGACTTTAACATTTCTAACCAACCCGACAGGTGTTACTGATCGCAGCGGTGCAATGGTTGAATCTTTCAATCTTGCGCAAAATTATCCCAATCCATTTAACCCGGTGACGATGATTCGCTATTCTCTGCCGTTCGTTTCCGGCAGTACCGGCGTATCTTTGATTGTTTTTAATGGCACAGGGCAGACTGTCCGAACATTAGTCCATGCGCCGCAAAATGCCGGGCAGCACCAGGTGACCTGGAATGGAAAGGATGATTACGGGATGAATGTGCCGAGCGGGGTTTATTTCTATAAACTGAAATATGATGAACATCAGGCAATTCGGAAAATGATATTGCTGCATTAAAAAGGAAAGCTCAAAATCAATTATTTGTCCAGGGATAGTATCTTTAGGAGTATTATTTGAAAGTCATTTTTTCACTTTTAACTTTTATAGTCATTTTCTCCTGCACAACACAAGATGGAATTTTAGAGAGTGAAAAACAAAAATTCGGTTCTCTTTTCATTACCTGCAATGTTGACAGTGCACAAATTTATCTCGACCAAAATCCGACCGGCAAATTTACATCATCGACAGATTCCGTTCTTTTGGACAGTGTAAAGGCCGGGGTTCACTCGGTACAGCTTCAGCGGGAGTGCTACGAAACTGTAGGCGTGCAAAGCAATATTGTTATTCAGGCAGGCAAACAAACCCGTTTGCATGTTGAAATGAAATTACTGGATTCTGTGAGCAATCTCTTTATATCCACGATCCCGGACAGTGCGCTTATTTTCCTCGATGGATTGCCGCGAGGTTATTCTCCTCTTTTTCTGAACTGTGTGGCCGCCGGGGAACATTCTTTTGAAATCCGCAAAGGAAGCTATGCGCCAATTGCAGCAATCGTTACCGCGATAGGTGGTGAGACGGATACGCTGCAACAATCACTTGCTTTGCAGCGCACGGTTCTTGTGGAGCATTTTTCCAGCAGCACTTGTGTACCATGCGTGGCAGCGGATGAAGCGATTTTGAGTTTTCTGCAAAATAATGGTGTCGCAAGAGTTGTCAGCATTAATTATCATACGGAAATCCCGGCACCCGGCGACCCCATGTATTTGGCCGCCAAAGAGGATAATGATGCACGCATGACCTATTATAATATTTTCACCAACCCGATCGTCTGGTTTGACGGTGTCATTTCAGAACTGGGAACTTCAAATCTGGATGCCAGGCTTGAAAATGCATTTCAAACCAGAACGATTGTGCTGCCAAAAGCTGCCATGGAAATTTTACATTTCAAAAAATCGAACGACATGGTGTCCGGGACGATCAGGGTGGAAGCATTGTCCGAACTGCAAAATATCAAATTACAAATCGCTGTTGTCGAAAAAAATGTCGACTATGAAAATCCGCCCGGACAAAACGGGCAGAAACATTTTTTCGATGTTCTGCGCACATTCTATCCAACGCCGGATGGTACCTTGCTTTCGCTTCCAGCCGGTGAAAAAACTTTTATTCAATTCAGTCTGCCGCCGGCAAGCCAATGGAAAGCGGAGCAACTGGAGGTTGTCGCCTTTCTTCAGGACCAGGGCACGAAAGAAGTGCTTCAGGCTGCTTCAACGCTTTACCCGTAAAATGAGGAATAAATAATGCACCGTATGTTAATTGTTTTTTTTCTTTCTTTGACAAATTTTGCATTTGCCGGACAAACCACAGCTCCTGATTTTACTTTGCCTGATATTGGCGGGAATAATTATCAACTATCCAAAAATTTCGGCAAGGGGCCGATTCTTATCAATTTTTGGGCGACCTGGTGTTTACCGTGCAGATCTGAAATGAAGGCATTGAAAAAAATCTACAAAAAATACAAGGATGACGGGCTGCAGGTATTATCCGTTTCGGTTGATGATCCCCGAACCGTCAGCAAAGTAAAAGGAACAGTCAAAACTTATCGTTATCCATTTACTATTTTGCTGGATACGAACAGCGAAGTCTTTCAACTTTACCAGGGCACAAATCCTCCATTGTCCGTTCTCATTAACAAAAACGGTGAGATCGTGTACACTCATACCGGGTATCGCAAAGGCGATGAGATTAATCTACAGAAAAAAATTGTGAAACTGTTAAAATGAAAAAAATTTTCAACTTGTTATCGATATTGATTTTCATTTTGCCCACGGTTTCAATTTCACAGAAAATTTCCGGAAATATTCATACGGAATATTCTTCGGCGAAAAAAGCGCAGTCACGATTTTTCGAAAATTGGAGTGATATTTCTTTATCCAGGGGAGGCTTTCGACTGGGAGGACGATTTTCCTTTCATGAACCACCCGCTTCGTTTTCACAGCAGGATACAACCTGGGGCCTGGCGCAGCGATTTTTAGAGTACAAACGCGGTGACCTGAACATACGTGTGGGGAATTTCTATAGTCTGTTGGGAAGAGGGCTCGTGCTTCGTTCCTTTGATAATCGCACTCTGCGCTGGGATTCCAACATCGACGGCTTAAAGGTTGACTATCGTTCGCAATTCGTTGACGCGAAAATCCTGGCCGGGCGACCCCGCAAGACGCGACTTGATGTTGCTGATTTAAAGAAAAGCAAGGCGCGGCCGGCCGGGGAAAAACTCCCCGCGCTTTATGGCGGTGAAATAAAATTAAAACCGTACACTATGCTCCATTTGGGTGGAACCTATCTGTACACTGCAGCGGGTGCGCATCAAACGCAGGGATTTCAGCGCGGTTCTTTTTTCGGAAAACTATATTTTGATTTTGCGTCATTGTATGGTGAATATGCCGTGTTGCCTTATCCTGAGTCCTATCATCTTCAGGACGGCAAGGCGATTTATGTCGCAAGCAATTTTTTCCTTGGCGATTTAAGCATTACCGGAGAATTCAAATCCTATAAAAACTTTGCTTTTTACGACGGACTGTTAAATAATCCACCCACGGTAACGCGGGAGCACCTTTTCACTCTTCTCAATCGTCATCAGCTTGTGCAAAATGCCAATGATGAAAAAGGTTTCCTTGTTGAGATGAATTATCCTGTTGCTGAGAGCGGCGTTGCCACAGCCGGTTATTGCATTACCCGCGATAGTTTGCAGAATACGGTTTATCAGGAGTGGTATGGACAGTTCGAGATGGATGAGTTTCTTGGCGGTGAATGGGTGTGGGCCGCCGGACGACAAAAAGAGTATACGCGAAGATATTTAAACTTTGTCGCAGATGCGACTTATGAATTGACAGACTATTATTCGATTAAGGTTATTTATGAGCATCTGCACGCCAGGGATGAGGCAACACAACCGGAGCGGATGTATTACGATCAATTGATCACCATTGGTCTGAGCAAGGCGCCTAAATGGACACTTTCATTCCTGGGTGAACATAGTACGGATCAAACCGTGGACGAGCATTATGTGCCGGGGCATGCGGGAACAAAACACTTTTACTGGGCCGGCGGACAACTGGATGTCAATGTGTATAAAAATTTCGATCTCTCTGTTTTCGCAGGGACACGCCGTCAGGGCAAAATTTGTATCGGCGGCGTTTGTGTCGTCAAGCCGGAATTGCAAGGGGTGGAGGTTACGCTGATCGGACGATTTTGAAATCTATTAACAAAAAAACCTTCTACAAATCATGCCGTAGAAGGTTTTTGTTTTTGAGCGGGAGACGGGGGTCGAACCCGCGACGTCAAGCTTGGGAAGCTTGCATTCTACCACTGAATTACTCCCGCTTGTTTTTTTTGAGTTTTTTATTATATTAAATTAAGGAGGAAAAGTCAAGGGAATTTTCAATTTGCAAAGGAAACAATATGACAATTTCAGAGATATTCGGCAGGATTTATAAAATCCTGGATTTCACACTTTTCAAAATTGGCGACACTTCGATTGGCCCGGGAGCTCTCATTACTTTTATCATTATTCTTGTGGTGACGGTCGCTTTTTCCCGGTTTATTTCAAAACTGCTCGCCGCAAAAGTATTATCTCGTATGCCGATCGAGGAGGGCAAGCAGTATGTTTTGAAGCGCATCACGGAATACACACTGGTCACAATCGGTACTATCATCGCCTTTGAGACGATCGGCATCGATCTGAGCGGACTGACCGTTATATTTGGCTTACTGTCTGTCGGTATTGGTTTCGGCCTGCAAAACATCACATCGAATTTCATCTCGGGATTGATACTTCTTTTCGAGCGTCCGATTGAGGTCGGGGATAGAATTACGGTTGGTAACATAGAAGGAGATGTGGAAGAAATCAATATTCGCTCGACGACCATTCGTTCTCTAAATAATATTTCAGTTATTGTCCCAAATTCGGAATTTGTTTCTTCGCAGGTCATAAACTGGTCACATGGAGATCGAAAAGTAAGGCTGGACCTCGATGTTGGTGTTTCTTATGATTCCGATTTAGATATGGTTTTGCAATCGTTAAAAGATGTCGCTCTGGAAAACCAAAAAGTTCTCAAACGACCTGCTCCTGAAGTTATTTTTATGAAATTTGCCGATTCCTCCTGGAGTTTGCAGCTTCGTGCCTGGATTGCAGATCCAAAGCGACATTATCAGATTCGTCATGCGCTAAATTGTGCTATTGTTAAAAAGTTTCGTGCGAACAAAATTGAAATTCCTTACCCGCAGCAGGATTTACATTTACGCTCTTCAATACCTTTGACTGTAAAGAACAAGTAAAAAGTAATTTGAAAGCTTGACATTTTTGTGGAATTGATTTAACATCCATTAAAGTAGGAATGAAACGAATTTATTTCAAATCAGCAAATCGGGAATGAACGCAGAGTCAAGAAAAATCAACGCAACAGACAGCGACAATCATGTCAGGAAATTCGGCACTTTTGGTGGCGTTTTTACACCTGATGTGTTGACGATCCTCGGCGTGATCATGTACCTGCGCCTGGGATGGGTTGTTGGTAATGCCGGTTTTCTCGGGGCGCTGGCTATTATTTTGTTGGCCAAGACATTGACGATTTGCACCGGCCTGTCCTTATCGTCCATAACCACAAACATAAAAATCGGTGCAGGCGGTGTATACTCTATTATTTCCAAATCACTGGGACTGGAGGCAGGGGGGAGCATCGGCATTCCGCTTTATATTTCACTCACGCTTTCCGCCGCGCTGTATATCATTGGTTTCACCGAGGCGTGGCTGCGAATTTTCCCCCATCACTCCGAACTCCTTGTTTCCTCTGCTGCCTGGTTGGCGCTGCTTGTTATTTCCTATGCTAGCACGCATTTGGCCATCAAAGTGCAATATTTCATTATGGTTATCATGGGACTTTCACTTTTATCATTCTTCTTCACGCCTTCTCATCCTGTGTCTGAATTTATATTTGTCGGGAAATTTTCCCAGGCAGGCTTTTGGCAGGTCTTCGCCGTTTTTTTTCCTGCTGTTACGGGGATTATGGCCGGGGCAAATCTTTCCGGCGATTTGAAGAATCCCCGGCGCTCTCTGCCGCTTGGAACAATGAGCGCTATTGTTGTCACCATGCTTGTTTACATTGGGATTGCTTTTGTCATTGCGCGCATTTCAACTCCCGGAGAAATGTTAAATAATCAATTAATCATGGTTGATAAAGCGCTCTGGGGGCCGGTCGTTATTGCCGGAATTATGGGTGCGACATTGTCATCAGCGCTGGGGAGTATGCTTGGCGCACCTCGTGTTCTGCAGGCTCTTGCCGAACAAAGGACAGTGCCTTTTTCGAAAATCTTTGCAGCAAAGACTGGCAACAATGAACCGCGAAACGCCATCATTCTGACAGGTATCATCATTGAACTGGCACTGTTGCCCGGCAACCTTGATTTTTTAGCATCGCTCATCACCATGTTTTTTCTCATTACTTATGGCATGTTAAACCTCGTCGTTTTCATCCAGCAAAGTATGAAGATCATCAGTTTTCGCCCAACCTTCAAGATTCCCAGAATATTTCCTCTATTGGGAGCCGTTGGCTGCATCGTGGTCATGTTTCTGATCAACGCTGCATTTAGTTTCATTTCGATTATTATCATCGTAGCTCTTTACTTCTGGTTGGAAAAGAGGGGACTTGATTCCGGTTGGGGAGACATTCGCGGAGGCTTGCTTCTCGTTCTGGCGGAACGTGCTTCCAGGCTGGCCATGAAATTCCCCAAACATCAAATCACCTGGAAACCCGATCTTTTGGTTCCCGTTGATGATCCCAAAATATGGTCAGGTCCGTTGCTGTTTATCAGGAGTATTACGCACCCCTCCGGCAGTATATTCGCTTTCACCATTAAGAAAAATCATATTGAAGAGACGAGAAAAAATCTTCGCGAGCTGTTATTACCATTACAGCGTGAGGAAATACTTGTTAATTGTACGGTTTTACAGGATGGGAGCTTTCTTCACGGCGCAAAATTAGTCATTCAAACTTTGCGGGGCGGAGCATTTCGACCCAATATATTATTTTTGACTTTGGGAAATGAAGCGGATAATGATAATAATGATAATCTGATAAAAAGTCTGCTGGAAGAAGCAAGTGCAAATGAAATGGGTACTATTATTTTGCGTCAGCATCCGCGGATGGCGTTCGGGATGCATAAAACGATTAATATCTGGTTGCGGGATAAAAGTCCAAATTGGCATCTGGCGCTGCTTATCACATTGCATTTGCAGATCAACTGGGTGGGCAGGATAAATCTGGTAACCGCAACAACGGATGAGGGCGAAAAAAAACGGCTATTAAAGTTTTTGAATAATCTGAATGATCAGGCGCGTCTGCCTTCAATGACGGAATTCTATGTCCTTATTGGCTCCTTCGATGAAGCCTTGAAAATAGCACCCCGGGCAGATATTAATGTTTTTGGCCTCAGCGATCAATTGGATTTTGGCTTTATGCACAAATCCACGAAACTGACCCAATCTTCATGCCTTTTTGTAAAGGATTCGGGGTGGGAAAGTGCTTTGGTTTGAATACAAAAAAAATCCCAATCCGTTT
>JAADGR010000513.1:4163-6549 GCA_013152225.1 Calditrichota bacterium | reverse complement strand
ATCGACCAGCGGCAAAGTTTTTCTGGCAAAGGAAGCGGATTTCAATGCTCGTATCCGAATTCGATATTCACCTTCAACCAATTGCTGTAACAGGTCTTCTCTTGCTCGTACAGCAATCGGGCTGCCGGGGTATTTTTCCAGGAAATCATCAAAAACCGCAAAGGTGATGGGGATTATTTTCAGGAAAGGTTTATAGCGCTTGCGCATTGTCGGACTTAGAGTACGATTGATCGAATAATTAATGTCGACCTCGTACTTCTTCCGGTTAACGTAATTGATCAGGCCAACATATTTCGTATAGAGCGTTTTAAGAATTTCCTCCCGCCTGACAGAATCTTCTTCCACTTTGGCTTTTTTCTGCAAGTGGAGAACACTTGACAACCACCGGTTCTCCTCAAAGTAAACTTCACTCAGCTTATATCGGAGAATCAGCTTTGTCCATGCGCCGACAGGTTGCCCGTCCAGCAATGCAGGTTCGAACTTTGTTTCTTCGGCGAATTTCAGTGCAGCATTATCGAGGTCTTTTGAGCCGGAGGATTGAAATAGGCGGATATCAACGGGTTTGCCCTGCTTGGAGACAAAAACACCCACAACAACGCTGCCCTCAATTTTGTTAATCTGCGCGGAAAGTGGGTAGTTCAGTTTTTTATCAGAGATAACCTTAGGCGAACGAAAGCGTGTTGTCCCGCAGCCTAAGGTCAGTCCTGATAAAAACAAGAAGATGAAAGCAATTTTAAAATCTGATGGATAATGTTCCCACAATTTTATCAAAGGTTTTATCCTCCAAAGTAGGCACATTGGTAATACCATCAGTGGTCTGCTGTTTCCACGAGCCGTGTATCAAACCGAGATCAACCATCACTTGTTTGTCGAGCATCAGACTTACACCGGCAGTGTAAAACTCTCTTTTCGGCTTCAGGTCAGCATATTTATAAGGTGAAGGGTTGTTGTAATAACCAACGCGCAATCTTGCACGAATAAGTGGGACGTACATTTCCGCACCTAGTCGCAAATTGGTAGTGGCTTGCAACTCTTTTTTGATCCTCACATTGATTTCACCTTTGGTTACTCCGGCAACGGGTGGCTCTGTGAGAAATTTTGCCTGAGACCAGTCTTTAAATTCCATGCCGCCCGAGAGTAAAATATTTATTAATTTAAAGGAAGCACCAAAGTTAAATCCATAGGGCGTCTGGTATTGATATTCACTATCGCCACCGTCATTGAAAGGATCTTCGGCACCCCACTCGTAGGTTTCAGCAATTTTTTCCGTCCATGATTCTTTGACTTTGAATTTTGTCGGCGTAATGATTGTCGCCCCCAATCTCAACGCACTGCCGAATCGGTAAAGCGCGCCGATTTTCAGATTCGTCGCACTAAATTTGGAGGTAATACCCTGCTCATAGGTCCAATATTTTAAATCAGCAATAATTCCATCTTGCTCGTTAAATGGTGCATGATAAACATCGTAAATATCATCTTCCTCAAAGCTCACATTGTAATCATCGGTTCCACCAACAAAATTAACTGTGGCACCAAGGAAAAAGTTTTTCTGTACCTCCATAGCGCCTGAAAACGAAAATTGATTCAGACTGCCTTCTTCGATCAAAGATTCCGTTTGATAAAGCGAGTCGGTAATTGCCGTCGTCCATCCACGACCGGCATAAGTAGGCATAACAATATTAGGATAAGCTGCCGAAGACGGATTAAAAGCTTCTAGTTTCAATGTATTATCAAAATCCCTTATTTTATTATATCCCACACCAAACACAAGGCTGCCCTGGTAAGTCGGTATGGGAAAAACGAAACCGAGAGAATTGAGTCGTGAAAAAGTTGTTTCATCGCCGGTTTGCGTTGTTAAATAAGAGGCATTATTTTTGAGTCGGTTATGGCTGAACCCGACATTCATCTCCATTCTGCGTATCTGTCCCAGGCCTGCGGGGTTCCAATACATGGCAGAATAATCATCGGCAACACCAACGTAGGCGCCGCCCATGCTCATCGCCCGGGCCCCGACACCAAGTTCTTCCCCGATGAAAAAAATCTCTTCCTGGGCAAAACTTGCAACCGCACTCGTAATAAAAATGATCAAAGCAACGAGCCAGAATGTTGATTGTTTTAATATCATTTGATCACTCCTTGATTAAAAATATTCTGTTTATCGCCTTTTACTTGAACGACCGCTGTTTGAGCTTTTGCTGCCGGAAGAAGATCGTCCGCTGGACCTGGCAGAACCGGAAGACCTACCGGAACTCTTGCTGCTTCCCGAATAACTGGGTGTGCTTCTTCCACTGGAACGACTACGACTGCCGCTGTAGCTCGAAGGCCGACCAGACCTTTTTGAACTTCCGGAATAAGACGGACTATGCCTCCTGCTTGTTCTGCTTTT
>JAADGR010000513.1:0-4140 GCA_013152225.1 Calditrichota bacterium | reverse complement strand
CTCGTGATGCGGAAGAACGGGGACTGGATCGTCGGCTTCGAATTGCTGAAGAACGCGAAGTGGAACGTGAAGGCCTTTGCCTGGTTATTTCGCTCGATCTGCTGTTAGGATTCCGCCTTGTACGCGCGACTGTTGCCCGTGTTGGCGTGGTGTGCCGCGTACGCGAAATCGAGGTCGTTCGATTCGAGCGCGTCGCTCTTGTTGTCCTATTTCTCATGGTAGAAGTTCTCGCAATCGACCTGCGGGAAGCGCCCCGGCGTGTATCCGTTGCCCTTACGCTGGCGGCAGATGAACGCGATCCGCCTGTAATGGCAGATCGTGCCGTAAATGGTCGTGTAACAGTCGGCGATCTGCGGTCGAATGTCCGCCGCTTGTATTCACGCTGTCGTACATCGTGATAGTCTCTGCCGTAAAAACCCCCTCCATAACCCCAGTATGATGTATAAGAGAAACCACCATAATAGCCGAAACTTGGCCGGTAAAAAGGATCACCCCAATAAGTGGGATATGCACCCCACGGATCCCAGGAGTAATCACGATATCGCCACCAGGGTCGGGCGGAATAATACCAGTAAGGTTCATACCACCACGTATCTAAAAATACCGGGCTGGCCCAGTCATTGACGTAAATATCGTGATCAAGATAAACGTCGACATTTCTATTCTGCTCAACGTCTTCATTGTTATAATCTTCATCGTTGTATTCATCTTCATTGTTAGTATAATTCTCATAATCCGTGGATTCGGTTCTCACGCCCGGTCGTCCAACCTGAGTATAACAGCCGGACAGTCCAACGGCCAGAAAGAGGACAGCACTTAGAATAAGAATATTCTTATAATGAATAAACATTTGGGGCCTCCTTTTAATTAATAAAGGCTTTTCTCAAGCTCATACAATATCTTACTCTTAAAACTTGAAAGAAGTTTCAATTTGTTTAAAGCGTTTCTAAATCTTTGACGATAATCGGTGCTTTTTGTTTACAAAATTAAGATGAATCATTTCGGCGTAAAACTGTAAATGCACGTCGTCCACATCTCTATACTTTTATTCCGAAAAGTTGCAGGGATATATCTGCTTTGCCAGGCTGCTTTTGTCGCGACTTTTTCACATAATTCACTGCCTGTGGCATTTTCAGCAACAACAACATCTTTTACTTTTCCATTTTTCCCTACCCTGACCAACAAACGCACATTGCCGTGAATTTTTTGTTTTCTCAATTGATTTGGATATTCCGGCATCACCTGCACCAGGGGACGGGGCGGAATTGTATCGTTTTTACCGGTCGTAATTCCTGCATTGCCAAACTGCGCATCTCCCACATTCCATTTTATATTCGTTTCTTCAATGGTTGCATCCTCCGGGAAAGACGGATCTTCAACGGGCAGAGGAATAGTCGGCTTTTTAGGCGCCGGTCGGCCCCGCCTAACGAGCTGCCTGGTGGACGGCACATCCTGGATTTTGAAACTCACATCAATGGACAAAAGCTCGCGCGGCTTTAATTCAAACCTCTTTGGTATAGTGTGGAATAAAACAAGGAGCAAAAAAAGCGTAAGGATAAGCGCTTTTTCCAGGCGCAAATGATGCAAAGAATGAAAAAGTTTACTTTTTTTTGTCATGAGTCAGAACATAAAAATTGGCTCTAAACGAAAAACCCCCGCGAACTGGCGAGGGCTGCATCACTCAGATTATTTCGATGGAATCTTTGGGTAGCCAGCCGACGTTCCCGTCAGGGAGCAATATTTTAAAATATTTCCCCGAAACATCTTTAATTTTAACTTTAATCCCCTCGTGTAAAGCAAACACCTCTGTCGCATCCTCTGCCGGCGAACTCTTGACATCGACCTTTTCCACAAGGACGACAGCTTCTTTTGTCTTGGCCCTCTCATTCAGCCGAGTAGCAAACAAACCGGCTGAAACAAGAAAAAGTATAAACAATGGGACAAAGGTGATTCCGGCAAATTTTTGCAAACGATGCTTTTTTGCCAGAATTTTGCCGATCAGGGCAGCGATCATCAGAATATAAAAAATGAGAGCAACGAGGCTCAGTTGATAAATACCAAGGTAATTTTTAAAGCCGATCCAGATTCTGGCTAAAAAGTATGGCGGCACCGTAACAATTTTATCAACAACGCGCAATTGCGCTATTTGCAAATTATACAGAATATCCTGATCGCGCGGAGCAAATTTCTTTGCCCTCTCATAGCTGAGAATACATTTTCCAATTTTATTCAGCTTAAAATAAGAATTACCCAGATTATAATAAAGTGCCGCATTTTCGTACCCTAGTTTTAAAGCGGATTCATAGTTCTCGACCGCTTTCCGGTACTCTCCCTTTTGATAAAAAGTATTTCCCTGTTCAAAAAAGTGTGCCGACTGGCTGATGTCGGCCTGCGGCATAAGAAGAAGGAAAATGTATAACATGATTGTCATCGTTTATAAAGCTTTTTCCAGATTAATGATTGCTTCTTTGGCCTGTTTGTAAAAATCAGTCATCTGCTCCTTTGAGACATTTGCCGGTGCAAATCGCTGGTAATCGCATTCCTGAATCAATTTTATATATGTATCGATGAGACCCGCTTCCAGATTTCTTTTTGTAAAAAGCTCTTTCAACTCAGTACTTATGATACCTGCTTCAGCAAGATTGAGTTTGTCAGCGGCAAAGCCCAGCAAGGCGCGGGAAGCCTCCGAATAAAACTCCTTTTGCGTCTTTTCGTCCATGAGGCTGTGCGCTTTGCTCAATCTCTTCATTGCCATTCTGTTGGCTCTTCTGTTCCGGGCATAAGCAACATTGCCGGAGAGTTTTTCCTGGTGCTTACTATAACCATAAGCGGCTGCAAGCAATAACATGGGCAAAATGACCAGCGAAAGATAAGCAAAACTTTTATAAGGCTGATATCCGATTCGTTTGAAATCAGGTGCTGCCGTCTTGATAAAACGAATATCCTGTCCGATCAGCTTGACTTCTTCTTTGCTGATGCCGTTCCCCAACGAAACGTACTCATCCGCGCCTTTTTTTACATTTATCAAAAGTTCCGGTGTTGTCAATTCCCGGTATGTGGCCAGTTTCGGATCAAAATAGGCAAAGTGGATCGGTTTAATTTTTTGCGGACCCGGGAAACGCGGAATCAATACATATTCAAAATTTTTGCTGCCACTGACCGTATCGTTTTGCCGAATAATATTTTCCGTCACTTTCGGTTCATACTGCTCAAAATCGCTGGGAACCTGAACCACAGGCTTTGACAGTGTGCGAATGTTTCCTGTCCCCGATATGCGTACCTTTAGTGTGATGGCTTCATTTGTTTTAACACTTTTTTTATCAACAGAAGCAGTTAAATTAAATTTTCCCACTGCGCCGAAAAAATCCGCGGGCCGATTTGCAACAGGCAGCGGTAAAACATCGATAGTAACCGGAAGGGAACTGATCGTTTTTCGCGTTGTTCGGCTGAAAAAAGGGTCATTAAAAAAATTATTGAAAACATTATCCATGGAACGACGCCTTGACTGCACGCGTACTTCACAGTCAAGGCTCAGGGGGCCAATCGTCTTTTTACCCGGAGATGTCGGAAAAAGTGCAGCCTTTTTTATGTCGGCCACAACATACTTTTTGCCGCCAATGATTTGTTCTCTGGTACTTGGCTTTTTGCTCAGATCAAACTCTTCCGACCAAAAACCGGCTGTTTCCGGTAATTTTGAAATGCCATAGCTGGAAACATTCACGCGTGTATAAATACGAAAAGTTACAATAACCGGTTCGTTTTGATAAACCCGGCGTTTGCTTACAAGCGCTCGTACGTAGAGATTGCCTCCGCTACTTTTCCCGCCGCGAACACTTCTTTGGGATCGCGGTAACGGGTTTGTCTGTGCAGCCGCCTTTAGGATCGTGATGGAAATCGGTTTCGATTGTACTTGTTTTCCCTTATAATTTACACCTACCGCAGGAATCTGAAAAACACCTTCCTTTTTTGCCATGTAATAATAGGTATTTGAGCGGGTAATGGACATTCTCCCGTTGATCAATTGAATATTCTGCGAAGACCCTCCCGAGCCCAAAAAGGACAAAAATTCATTCACATCCGGCGGCGATGGTTGCGACACCTTATTTGCACCATCTCCGGACAACTCTATCGTTAAGACAA
>JAADGR010000086.1 GCA_013152225.1 Calditrichota bacterium | reverse complement strand
TTAAAGTGCTTACGGCAGATTTTAAAAATGCCTGAATTGTTCGCCGGGATTTCTCCCCTCGCTGAGCCAAAGTGCCGAACAAAACGGCATCCAGTTTGTTTGCCAATTCCAGCCACTCATGGCGGAGTTCCATGTTATCAAAAGCGACGTCCCGATTGCATTCAAAGCTCGGGATGCCGTTCTCATCAACAGAAACCCGGACGGTTCCGGTCGGTTTTAAATCGTCCTTTTGGATAAAAGAGTCGTCCACACCCAGTTTGTGGAGTTGCTGCAGAAGTTCGATTCCCAACACATCATTGCCGACCCGGCTGAGAATGATTCCATGATGACCGGCAAAATGCACATTCGCTGCAAAATTTGCCGGTGCGCCGCCAAGGAATTTTTGCTCGCCGTAAATATCCCACAAAACTTCGCCCAGCCCGGCGATTTTGAATTTTTTATGTAAAGGATTCATATTTAAGCATTAAAATGTAAAAATTACTTGTCATTGCGAGGAGTGAGGAACGAACGATGAAGCAATCTCATAACTGCCTGTAAAGCATGAGATTGCTTCGCTCCACTCCGTTTCGCTCGCAATGACATAGTTAAAATATATTGTTACAAAACAACCCATCATCTTCTGCGAACGGCAACCTCTAATTTTGGCCCACCCGGCATGGGTCCCGTTCCGGTTCTCGGATCGACCTCCTCAAATTCGATTCCCGGCGGTATGGAAAAATTCGTAAAAGGTGTGCCGGCCAGGGCCTTTTTCATAAATTGTGTCCAAATCGGGAGAGCAGCGCGTCCGCCTGTAAGTCCAACGCCATTTTTATCCCTCATCGGCCGGTTATCGTCAAAACCCACCCACACGGCCGTAACCAAATCCGGGGTAAAACCGACGAACCAGGCATCGCGGTAATCATTTGTGGTTCCGGTTTTTCCGGCACAGGGACGACGGAAGCCTAATCTGCGCACACCTTTTCCTGTTCCGCCTTCAACAACGCCTCTCAGCATGTCGATCATTACATAGCACGTCTGCGCATCAAAAACCTTTCTGCTCTCCATCTCTTGTTTGCGAACGGTTTTATCGTCAGACGTTTTAATGAGCTTGACCATGAACGGTGTGCGTCGAATGCCCTCATTGTCTATCGTCGAATAAGCCGACGCCATTTCAAAGGGAGACACACCAACGGCACCGAGGGCCAGGGACATGTGCGCTTCCAATGGAGACTGAATCCCCAATTGATGCGCATATTTCACCACCGTTTCGGGGCCGACCTTCTCTATCAATTTCGCAGCAATTACATTCTTGGATTCCATCAACGCCCATTTCAATACCATCGGTCCGTCGTATGTTTTTTCAAAATTTCCCGGTTCCCACACCTGATTGTAGATGTTGAACCGCACCGGTTCATCGACCAAAACTGTTTTAGGGGAAACCAGCCCTTTATCCAGGGCAGCAAAATATGTGAACAACTTGAAAGAAGAACCGGCCTGGCGGTTGTTACTCATCGCGCGATTAAACGGCGCCCGCTTGTAGTCACGTCCGCCAATCAACGCTTTGACCTCGCCCGTCCTGGGATCCAAAGCTACCAGTGCGGCCTGGGGATAATTGAGCTTTTCCTGCCAGCTTGCATCTTTGTAAGAAGCAAGTCCCAAAATCCCATCCAGTTTTGCCAAACCGCCGGAAACAGCCCGGCTCGCTTCATATTGAAAACGTGTATTCAATGAAGTATAAATTTTAAAACCGCCATAGTTCACTGCGTTTTGTCCGTATTTATCGCCCATAGATTTCAGGATTGTATCGATAAAATATTCGGCATGTCCCTGTAGTGCATTCAGACGTTGCAATGTTAAATCTGCTGCCAGGGCTTGCTGCCGCTGTTCTTCAGAAATAAAGCCTTCATCCTGCATCCGCTTCAAAACAACGGTCATTCGCCGCCTGGCGCGTTCCTCGTGAACATAAGGATTATATCTGGCAGGAAGATTGGAAATACCGGCAAGCATCGCTGCTTCAGCCAGGGTCAGTTCATCTGCGTGTTTGCCAAAATATGTTTGCGCTGCCAACTCGACGCCATAAACGCCGGAGCCAAAGGGAATCTGGTTAACATAAGCATTGAGAATATCATCCTTGGAAAACTGCTGTTCGATTTGCAGCGCGATAAAGACTTCTTTAATTTTACGCCACCATGTCCTGTCAAAGCTGAAAAACAAATTCTTTGCCAGTTGCTGCGTAATCGTGCTTCCCCCCTCTCGAATTCTTCCGGCCTTTAAATTCTTAATCATGGCGCGCAACAAACCGCGTTTGCTCAATCCGTGATGAGAATAAAAACCGGCATCTTCTACGGCTAAAACCGCATGAAGGTAGTCAGGCGAAATCTGTGATAACGGCACGACTTGCCGATCAGCCAAAACTTTAACAACCCGGCCATTATCGGCGTAAATCCTGGTCGGATTACTGAGTGCAATTTTATTCAAATCACCCGGAATTTGCGGCAGTTGAAACGCAGCAAGCAAACTCAGAAGGATGAGAAAGCCGGCGACAGCAAGTAACATTCGCGGCAGCAATTTTCCAAACCTACTCATTGCTGACCTCCCGGGGAATGGGCAGCGCAAGTTTTGGGCTGTAACCGCTGCGGTTAATCGCGGTAATTAAATATCCGGCAGCAATTTCAGAAGCCGTCAATCTATGAATTGTCAGCGTTTCGCCCATTTGCACTTCAAAAGCCAATTCCACAGACCCTTCGCTTGAATGAGCCGAGATGCCGACCCGCCTCAGCGAGTCCATCCATAAAATTAATTTATACGGATCGTTAATAATTTGCAGACGGTGAATTCCGGATAACTGGTCAAAAGCGGTAAAAAAAATGTCGGCGGGAACAATTCTTCCTTTAAAATCCGGGTCCTGCTCTAATTTTGATGCAGCCAAATGCTCACTTGGTTTTGCAGATGAAAGACTGAGAAAAGATTCCGTAATCGGCTGACCGTAGCCGTTTAAGAAAAAAATGCCGATTTGATTTTCATCCAGAGTCATTCGAACACGCGTCCACTGATGGCCGCGTTCGAGATCGTACAGCACCAGAGGATCAATGAGCGCTTTGGCCTGTTTTTCATTCAACATGTAAAATTGTAAAAACCGATCTTTTGATAATGAAATACTGTTTTTCATGGAAAGGACGGCACGTAAATCTTCAATCGAGTTCAATGGGCCGGAATAAAGGGAATCCCGCGGCTGCTCGGTCTGCACTGCGGACATTTCTTTCAGCCCCTCCTGGTCTTTACTTTCCTCGACCCACAATCTGCCGATCCTGGGGCGCAAAGGATTTGTCAGTAAAAGATACTTCCCCATAGCCACTTCAAAAATATCAAAAACGCCTTCCAGCGTTAAAATCAGAGCCACGGCAAAATAAAAGATAATTGCTCGTTTTGAAAAAAACGGGCTGTTTTTAAGATGGGCCATAAATCTCTTTCTAAAACTTGAACGGAATGGGCGTGAAACATGTTATAAAAATAAGCAAAATAAAAATCCCCAGCAAGCGCCGTTTTCGATCGAGTGGTGTATAATCATCGATTGGCGCGGGATGTCGTCTGCCAAAAAACAGCAGCAAAACGAAAAGTAAACCCCAGCCAGGATAGATGATTGTCAGCACGCCGAGAGCAACAAGAAAAATATAACTGACCTTTTGCGCGTCTCTTCCGAAAATACTGTAAATAACATGCCCGCCGTCCAATTGGCCGATGGGCAGCAAATTTAATGCGGTGACGAACAATCCGACCCATCCGGCATAGGAAAGCGGATGCAGGACAAGGGTGACGTCATCCGCGAGATGACCAACGGCCAGGAATGAAATGCCCTTAAAAAGCAGCGAGTCACCTAATTCGAGCATTCCGCCATAAGAAGACTGGATAGGAACCACATGCGACATTCTCATTCCAAAATAAATGGCGGGTATTGACAAGAAAAAACTGGCCAGAGGGCCGGCCGCAGCAATATCGAAAAGAGCACGCTTGTTGGGAATGGGGCCGCGCATTTGAATGACAGCGCCCATTGTGCCGAAAGGATTCAGCTTTGGAAAAGGGATAAAAAACGGCAGTGTGGCCGGCACCCTGTATTTGCGGCACATAAAATAATGCCCCATTTCATGGGATAATAATATTGTTAT
>JAADGR010000533.1 GCA_013152225.1 Calditrichota bacterium | reverse complement strand
AGCGTCGCGCCGGTGATTTTCAGGATTGTCTTTTCCGTCTGCGATTTTTCAAAACGGCCGCGGAAAGCAATGGTGATGTTTTTCTCCAACTCTTTTCCTTTTGGCCAGACGGGTTTGGCTTTTTGAAATTGAATTTTTGGTAATGAGTAGCCTTGTCCATTTTGGTTTTCCGGGGATTTTTGACAGCTTAAAATAATAATGGAACCGGCAAACAAGATCAGAATCCATAATGTCTTCATGGCATTTCTCCTTTCAGCAATGCTTAAAATAAACATTTTATAATTAAACTGTAGTTTTGCACTTTTTTTAGCAAGGTCTTGACAAAAACAAAAATGGCTCTTACCTTTCTATAAACTCAAAAACGATTAACAAAAAGAAAGGAGAGAGCCATGTATAGTATACAATTTCCTTCAATATTTGTCAAGTTACTTTTTGAGTTAGATTCGGTTTTCACCAGGCCAAGCTTCAAATATTTTGAAAAAATCATTGCAGGCATTCTTTTTGGACGTCCGAAAAAAACGGTTACGGCCGCGGTAAAATTAGCTCAAGAGGAAAAACGTTTTTCAAACTTTAATCGTTTTGTGAGTCGCTACCGTTGGGACGCCAGAGAGTTAGGTATTGCCATCCTTAAACTTATTATTAAAAAACTCAATCTGGTCAATCGTTCAATGACTATTGCTTTAGACAGCACATTTTTGCCCAAATTTGGTAAAAAGATATTCGGATGCGCCTATTATTTCAACTATGCGCAGAAGCACAACATGTCCAAATACGCCTGGGGTCATAATTGGCTTGTTATGGGCTTGCTTCATTTTTCCAAGTTATTTGACAAATGGTTATGTTTTCCGTTTCTGGCACAACTTTTTGTGCCGGAAAAATACTTGGCCAAAGGGCAAACCTATCAAAGCAGCATTGAGATTGCGTCCGAAATGATTCTCTACGTAAAAGAGTTTATAGAACAGAAACTTATCCTTGTCGCCGATGGCTTTTTCGCCAAAACAAAACTGGTAAGAACATGCATTAACAACAATATCACTTTGATTAGCCGCATGCAAAGGAACGCCGCTTTGTATTTAAAGCCCAAACCCCATTCTGGTAAGAAAAAAGGGCGACCGAGAAAATATGGCAAAAAGCTGCCGGCACTAAACCAATTGGCCAAAAGGAAAAGTGGCTTCCAGGATATGGAGCTTAAACTCTACGGCAAAAAAAAGCAACTCCAAGTCAAACGAATCGATGCGTTATGGAAGCCGGCCGGGCAAATGATTCAAGTGCTCATCGTCTTTTATGAAAAACAGAAAAAGCCGTCTTTCTTTTTCTGCACAGACTTGAATTTGTCTGCCCAAGAAATCCTTATTCGGGTTGCTGCGCGATGGAGTTTGGAAAATATCTTCAAAGACAGCAAAGAACATTTGGGCTGGGGCGATTGGCAATGTCGAGTCGAAAAAGCTGTCAAACGATCCGCGATATTGACCTGTGCTGCTGCCTCGCTATTGCTGCTGTGGAGTCATGAGCAGGCCTCCCAAACACAGCCTGAGTTTTGGGATATATTGCCCTGGTATACAAGAAAGGCTTCACCCAGCTTTAAAGATATGATTGATCAATTGCGCGGTCGAATTATTGACAATGCATTTTCGGCCTTTAACCAGCCAGGTCAGACAATGGCCAAAAAAGAACTTATTATACAAGAACTTTTTAGGCTGGCCGCCTAAATTTTGGTAGCAACACCGTTTAAATAACAACGTTTGCAGCAGTTAAAGAACCAAGGAAACATCAGAGACGTGCTCAAGATACGTCAGACGGTAGAGTGCGCGCTGCTAATTTTTCATTTATTTTGTGCAAAACTACAGTTACTTAAGTTCTGTGCGTTACTGTCGGCGGCAACTGAGCATTTTGTTATGCAACAATAATTCAACAAAAGGAGAATGAAAATGGCAGATCCAAGAACATTTATAAGTTTCGATTTTGATCACAATGAAACGGAAAAGAACCTATTTGTAGGTCAATCAAAGAATTCAAGAGCCCCATTCTCCATAGAGGATTGGTCAGCAAAGTCTTCAATGGCACAATCGAAATGGGAAGAAATAGTCAAAGAAAAAATCAATAAATGCAATATACTTATTGTTCTTTCAGGAAAGACTATGGCCAGTGCAACGGGTGTTGCAAAAGAAATTGCGATGGCTAAAGATCAAGATTTACCAGTGTTTGGAATATATGTTGATGGTGCTAATTCATCAAGCAATCTTCCAAGTGGTTTACAGCGTAACCGAACTATAGCATGGGATTGGGATAAAATAGCTAGTGCAATAGATCAAATGATGGGCGAAGGAAAAAACAAATGAAAAAAGCATTGATTATTGGAATTAATGACTACCCTTCATCCCCGCTTAGAGGCTGTGTCAATGATGCAAATTCGCTAGGAGCTATTCTTGAATCAAACGGTGATGGCTCCCCCAATTTTGGGGTGCGTATGATAACATGCCCAAGTACCGATATTAATAGATCTGTTTTGCGCGAAGCGATAGAAAAATTGTTCGAAGGTGATTCAGATATGGCATTATTGTACTTTTCAGGACATGGGTATGTAAAAAGTACCGGCGGTTACTTGGTAACTACTGACGCAAAAAAATACGATGAAGGGGTATCAATGGATGATGTTCTTTCTTTAGCAAATCAATCAAAAGCAAAAAACAAGGTAATTTTACTGGATTGTTGTCACTCGGGTGCAATGGGTACACCTAGTCTTTCTGGAAACAGTACAGCACAATTATCAGAGGGAATGTCTGTTCTAACAGCAAGTCGAGATAGTGAGTTTGCTATAGAAGTAAATGGTGCGGGTGTATTTACATCATTATTGATTGATGCACTCAAAGGTGGAGCCGCCGACATTCGAGGCAACATAACTCCAGGCTCATTGTACGCCTATGTCGATGAAGCACTTGGAGCTTGGGATCAACGACCAATATTTAAAACTAATGTCACAAGTTTTTCCCCCTTGCGCATAATACCACCCAAAGTGCCATTCGATACTCTGCGCAAAATTACACAATACTTTCCAACAGCAGATTCCGAGCATACACTCAACCCCAGTTACGAAGATACTGAATCAACAGCAGACCCTGAAAAGGTAAAAATATTTAAAAATTTGCAAAAGTTTCAAAGCGTTGGTTTGGTTGTTCCTGTCAATGCGGAGTTTATGTACTTTGCAGCCATCAACTCAACATCTTGCCGATTAACCGCTCTTGGCTACCAATATTGGCGGTTAGTGAATGAGAAGAAACTATAGAATGCATAACAAATCGCTGCACTGGATTTTTACTTCGCTGTGCTTCGTAAAAACCAGTGAGCTCAAACGTTGACTGCAATGATGCAATGAGGTTTCACGCTTACGCCTCCATCAGTCGTTACTTACAAAAGATAATTATAACAAAATGTCAAAAAGAAGGCGAAGAAAAAATGATTAAAAATAATTTCATTTTGGCTGTGGTATCTATTATTCTTGCAGCCCAAATAGCGTGGGCACAGGTTCCGGCAACTATCAGTTATCAAGGAATATTAACGGATGTTGATGGAAATATTGTAGCTGATGGCGATTATGCACTTACGTTTAATTTGTATGATGTGCTTTCAGGAGAAAGTTCCATATAGTATGAGTTCACGATTAATTACAGGTGGTTCTAATATTTTTCCCGGTGAAGGAAACGTCGGTATCGGTACTACAGCACCGAATGATAATCTCGAGATTTCTGAAAATAAAGATGGTTTTGTTGGCATAAGTATCACCAACCCCAACACCGGTAACAATTCTTCGGAAGGTATCTACTTTAACAACGAAGATGGTACGATTGCCGGGATCAGGCTTGATGATATTGGGAGTGTATATTCCTCCTGGATGTCTATTTTTGATAATCGCCCGGAGGGTTCGATTCATTTTGGCACGGGAGGAATCAGCAAGATGATTTTAGCTAATAACCTATTGGAAACGCGTTGGAGTTAGTTGAACGTCTGCGCGGAGTTACTTTTGACTGGAAAGAAAACAGTAAACACGACATCGGCCTTATCGCTGAAGAAGTAGGTGAGGTCATACCGGAAGTTGTGGCGTACGAAGAAAACGGCATAGACGCCAAATCGGTAGATTACGCCCGTCTTGTTGCTGTTCTAATTGAAGGGATGAAAGAACAGCAAAAACAGATCGATCAATTAAAAGAAAGAATTACCAACATTGAAAAATAATAATGTCTTGCCAATAAATGATGAGGAGCGATTATTATGAAATATAGTAAAATATTCATAATGTTTTCCGCGCTTGTTATTAGTTTTCAACAAATTACTGTTGCACAAACTAAAATACAAAATAGCGTATTGGGGAATGGAGGTACAAGAATTTCCGGAAGCAGCAACCGAATTATTGGTACTGTGGGACAGCCGGCTATTGGGAAAACAAGTAATTCTAATAATTACAATTATATAGGATTTTGGTATCAAGCAGGTATTCTCAGTATTACAGATGTTGAACAATTATCACACAATCCATTACCAAAAGAATACATGCTGAAACAGAATTATCCCAATCCTTTTAATCCGACAACGACAATTCTGTTCTCTATCCCAAAACAATCTATGGTGACTCTCCGAATTTGCGATGTCCTCGGAAAAGAGATAACCGTTCTGCTCGATGAAGAACTTCAACCCGGTGAATATAAAGCTGTTTTTGATGCCGGCCAATTACCGAGTGGAATTTATTTCTATCATATTAAAGCAGAAGGATTTAGACAAGTAAAAAAACTTATGCTGCTGAAATAGTATCAGATGGCCAACGTTATTGCGGTGGAAAATTGCAAGTTCGCTTTCTTTAAAATTTCGAAATCGAGTCCCTTTTAATTCTCATTCCTTCCTCGTCGATGGTAATCCCCGGGTGGAGTTTGGCGCCATTTTGTGAGTGGTGGGGCGGAGCAAAAATCAAAGTGGGTTTGTGCTAACAACAACTATGAAATTCCGGTTGAGAAGATCAACGGGGCAGTGCTGATGATCTCCGGTGAGGACGACCAGGTGTGGCCCAGCACCCAACTTGCGAACATCGCAATGGACCGGTTAAAGGCGCTCGGTTTTGAGAAGCCATATACCCATTTGCACTACCGTGGAGCCGGACATACGATCTTACCACCGTATTTTCCGACAACTGTCACCAGCGAAAAACATCCGGTTGACGGAGCATTTCTTGCTTTAGGCGGTCAGCCAGCAGCGGACTATCGCGCAGGTGTCGGCTCCTGGAATAAGGAACTGGATTTTTTAAAAAGGCATCTGCTGTACACTACAACATGAGGTATCGCATCGAGTTTCCGCAAAATAGTCTATCAGGGAGCAGTATATGGAAGGGTTCCGTATAGTCGATAGTCAGACAGAAAGCCCCCTGAGATTATCTTCGACTTTCACAGAGGAGGAACCATGTCTTCACCTAATTCATCAACCGCAACCGACAAAACCGTTAGACTGCCTGACGGGCGGTCGCTGGGATACACCGTCTGCGGCGACCCGGAGGGTCAACCTGTCTTTCAATTTCACGGATGGCCGGGTTCACGACTGCAAGCCGGATTCCTCGATGATGAAGCGGCAAAAGCCGGGATTCGCGTCATCGGAGTGGATCGTCCCGGCATGGGACTCTCCGATTTCCAGCCTGGTCGTCAGATATTGGATTGGACGAACGATGTGGTAGCCCTGGCAGACGCAATGGAAATCGACCGTTTTGCCGTTTTGGGAATATCCGGAGGGGGACCGTATGTGGCGGCATGTGCCTACAAGATTCCTGACCGTCTGACCGGTTGCGGTATCCTCGCCGGCATGGGACCTATCGATCTTCAAAGCACAGAAGGGATGGAGTCAAGCACCCGCGCGATCTTTTTCATTGCCCGGCGATTCCCCTGGCTCCTGGGACCGTTAATATCGTTGTCGATGGCGCGAAACAGCCGTATGGATGAAGAAAAGATTGAAAGATTGATGCCAAAGATAATGCGGAAGCTGCCGGAGCCGGACAGAAAAGTGTTGGAGAGGTCTGAGTTAATGAGACTTTTCATTGATGACAGCCGTGAATCCTTTCGCCAAGGAACCAAAGGGCTGGCGTATGAGTGTCGATTGTATGTGCAACCTTGGGGATTCAGGCTGGAGGATATTGCTTTTGACAAGGTTTACTTGTGGCAGGGAGAACTGGACGTAAACGTTCCCGTCTCGATGGGTCGCGACATGGCTGAAGCGATCCCAAATTGCGAAGCTAAATTCTATCCGAACGACGCCCATTTATCGACGCTCTTTAACCACATGAAAGAAATCATGGGAACCCTGCTCTCTTGAGCGCTTGTTTCGCCGCCTGACTACTCGTTGGGCGCAAATAAAAAAACTGTCGGTAAAAGAGGAACAACTGATGAATCGTTTTAAAAATTTCGACAAATATGTTAAAGATGCAATGCTCTCCTGGCATTGTCCGGGCGTTGCCCTTGCCGTTGTTAAAGGGGATAAAGTGCTCCATCAAAACGTATATGGTTTACGCGATGTTGAAAACCATCTACCAATGACTGAAGATACGCGTTTTGCAATGGCATCGGTCACAAAATCATTTACGGCAATGAGCGTGGCGCTTTTAGCGGATGAAGGGAAACTCGAATGGGACAAACCCGTCCGGGAATACATGCCTGAATTCATCCTGAACGATCCGTACGTGACTCAGCATGTTACCGTGCGGGATATGTTAAGTCATCGCACAGGTTTGCCGCGTCATGATTTTTCGGCTTGGCGGCTGGATGTTTCCCGCGATGAATTCATCAAACGAATGAGGTACCTTAAGTTCAATGCCACCTTCCGCGAAAAATTCCAGTATAACAACCTGATGTATATTGCTTCCGCCTATCTGGTCGAAAAGATTGCCGGGCAAAAGTGGGAAGATTTCGTACAAGAACGTATATTTTCGCCTCTAAGGATGGAAGCGTCCAACTTCAAACCGCATCCGCCCCAGGAAGGGCAAGTAAATGCCCTGGGATACCGTGTCGATCGTGATAACGAAGGAGGTGCCAGGGATTTGATCGGCATGCCTTTTGGATTGTACACAGAGATTAGTCCGGGCGCCGCGGGAGCGTTATTCTCCACCCTGGCAGATCTCACGCAGTGGTTGAAAGTCCATGTGAATAACGGTCGAGCTGGAAATTTGCAGCTTATCTCTCCCGATAACCTGAAGCAGATGCATTTGCCCCAGACAATACGTCCGGGCGGTGGTTTTTACGAAGCCTTACTCGGAAACACCATCTTTACTTATGGGATGGGTTGGTTTGTAGAACCTTACAAGGGTTTTACTCTTGTTCATCACGGCGGGAATCTGGAAGGTCACAGCCTGATCATCGGGTTTGTGCCTCAGGAAAGGATAGGTGTGATCGCTTTAACCAACATCGCCATGTTACCGTTGCGGGATGTGTTGTTATACGAGGGCATCGATCGCGCTTTGAATTTACCGGATCGTAACTGGAATACAAAATTTCATGAAATGTTCGATCCGATCATCATTGGTGAAGCCAAAGCCAAACAAACCGCAGCCGATGAAAAGCTTAGCGATGCTCCCCCTACGCACCCCCTAAATACCTATTCGGGAACCTTTGCAACCGACGGCTATCCCGATTTCGCCGTGAGAACAAAGGGAGAAGGGCTACAGGCTTGTACGGTCGGCAGCCTGGATTGGTCTGAGTTACGGCATTACCACTACGATGTGTTCGAGTGGCATATAGCCGATTTTAATTTCTGGATAAAAGTGCGCTTTTTGGTAAACGACAATGGCGATGTTGATTCTGTCTCCATCCCCATCGAGCCTGAAATTGAGAATCTGATCTTTACCCGCAAACGACCCGAGCTGACGGATGACCTCATTGCCGAATTGGTGGGCATTTACGATCCGCCGGTAGATGGCGTTGAGTTTACGATCACCGCTCACAAAGGGAAAATCTACGCCGCCCAAACAGGCAATCCGCCCAAAGAGCTAATACCTTATAAATTGAGCGATAATTTGGTGGGTTTTAAAATGGATCGATCTCGTTTAGACTTTTTGCGAGAAAATGATGTTATTAACCGCCTGGTGTGGAAATCCTTTTCCATGACGCTGGAAGCTCCGAAAAAAGAATGATGTTTTTTAAGGGAGTGCGCCCGACTCGGCTATTGCCTCAGGGTAATCGGCGCGATTTTCAACAATTTGGCTCTGAACAAAGGATGTTTCGGGACGCCAAGCCAATGAATAAACCGTCGGGCGGCGACTCTTGCCGCTTCTCGAACAAAATGCAAAGGAGTAGAGAATGAATGAAAACGTCAGACATGCAAATGTATGGTTATGGCTCACCTTCCCCATCGCCATTCTACTGACGATTGCAGCAGGGGGCGGAGTATTCATCAGCGGTCTTTACCGCGACACCCCTTATTTTGCAGCGCAAGCGGTAGGTCAGGACATTGTCTCGCTTGCAGTAGTGCTCCCCACTCTGATAGTCACCGCATTTCTTGCCGGTCGTGGTTCTCCCCGCGCCCGGCTAATCTGGTTAGGGGGATTAGTCTATTTGGTGTACACGTATGTGGTTGCCGCATTTGACGTCAGTTTCAACTCGCTCTTCCTGGTTTACGTTGCCTTGCTGGGATGTTCGCTCTATGCTTTGATCGGCGGTCTCGTGACGGCGGATATGGCTGGAATCAAGGCATGCTTCACAGAGAAAACACCCGTCAAGACCGTCAGCATCTATCTGGCAGTGCTGGCGGTTCTTTTCTATTTTATATGGCTGAGTGAGATAGTCCCCGCCTTGATGGCGGGAGAGATTCCGCAAAGCATACGAGATAATGGGACACCGACCAATGCGGTGCATGTGTTAGACATGGCCTGGGTACTTCCATCGTTTGGGATAACGGTAGTCAGCCTATGGCGCAAACAGGCTTTAGGATACACGCTCGCGGGGGCAGTGCTTTCGTATGGCGTATTTCTGACATTGGCAATTCTATCAATGGTGATGTTCATGATTCGGGAAGGCCATCCTGTTGTCGTCCCGCAGGTTGTGATTTTCGGAGTGTTATTTGCAATCAGCCTTGGAATGCTGATTTGGTATATGAGAGGCTTAAAGTCATCGCCCGTCCCGAAGTGATAAACCCTTATCTGCAAGGAGTATCTAACAATGTATATCGCTCTCGCTGTGATTCTGTTCGGACACGGGTTCGCACATCTCGTAGGCTTTGTCGTACCCTGGCGAATCGCAACCCTCGAAGAAATGCCTTACAAAACCACCGTACTCGCGGACTCGGTCAATGTTGGAGACCTGGGAATCAGAGTGATGGGCATCCTCTGGCTGATCACGGCTCTGGCATTCGCGGTGTCCGGTATCGGTGTCCTTGCACGGCTGACCTGGTGGCTGCCTGTTACCGTGATCGTTGCGGTGTTCTCATTCTTTCTCTGCATCATCGGCTGGCCCGATTCGCGGATAGGCGTATTCATCAATGTAGCCATCGTTGCGTTTCTTTTAGTTGGTAGACAGATGGGTTGGTTGTCATGACTACAACATACAGCGCATGACCACGCTGCCCAACAAGATAATTTTTGGGCAAAAGACGTAACGCCGGATGCCCGCGGCGGCGATTTTTGTCTGTTACCAGGTTTAAATTAATGAATAAGAAAGGAACAACATGAAGGATAATTCAGTCATCATCATCGGTGCCGGGTTCGCCGGGCTTTCGGCCGGAATCTATGCTCAGATGAATGGTTACCGCACACAGATATTTGAGATGCACAACTTGCCCGGCGGCTTGTGCACGGCCTGGAAACAAAAAGGCTACACCATCGACGGGTGTATTCACTGGCTGATGGGTTCCTCCCCCCGGAGTGGAATACATCGCTACTGGGAGGAAGTCGGCATTGCCAAGGGGCGCGAATTCGTTAACATGGATGAATACATGCATTACGAGGGTGCTGATGGGCGTACCCTCATCTTCTACACGAACGTGGACAGACTGGAAAAACATCTGCTGGCGTTTTCGCCACAGGACGCCATGCCCATCCGAGATTTTATCCGGGGTATCCGGATGTGCCTCGATTTTGACCAGCCCTCCGAATCAGACCCGCTGCTCAAACGTCTGCGAAAAAGTATTAAGCTTGGACTGATTCTGGCGACCAAAGGGAGAGAAATGCGGAAGTGGATGAATATCTCCGGCACGGAATTTTTTATGCGCTTTAAAGACCCGGTGCTCCGCGAAGCGCTGCGGGAAATGTGGCTTCCGGAATTCTCAATGTTCGTTATGCTTTTCTCCTTTGCCCACCTGCATAACGGGAATGGGGGCTACCCTATCGGCGGTTCTCTGCCCATGTCGCTGGCACTGGCTAAGCGTTACACCCGTCTGGGGGGAGTCATCCATTACGATAAGCGGGTAAAGAAAATCCTGGTGGAAAAGGATAGCGCGGTAGGCGTCCTACTGGCGGATGAGAGTGAGCACCGCTCCGGACAGGTAATTTCAGCGGCGGATGGATATACCACCCTCTTTAAAATGCTGGAAGGCAAATATGCGGACGAAAAGACACGTGAGCCGTACGAGAAATGGCCCGTCTTTCAGCCGTTGTTGTATGTGGGAATTGGGGTGAACCGCTCTTTTGCCAGGGAACCCAAAACGGTCTCCGGCATGAGTTTTCCCTTGAGCAAGCCGACGGAAATCGGGTATGCGGTGCGGGACAGACTGCCAATCCACATTTTTAACCAGGATCCCACATTGGCGCCGGCGGGCAAGACCAGCTTGGTGGTGATGATGCCCAGCAGTTACGAGTATTGGAAAGAGCTGGCGCAGGACCGTGAGGCTTACAAGGAGAAGAAAGACCGGATAGCGCGCACCGTGGTGGAATTGCTGAACCAGCGCTTCCCCGGTATCTCGCAGCAGGTGGAGATGGTGGATGTGGCGACACCGTTGACTTTTGAGCGTTACACGGGGAACTGGAAAGGCAGTTTCGAAGGCTGGCTGCTTACGCCGCAGAACGCGTTCACCATGATGCACCGTATGCGCCAGACCCTGCCCGGCCTGCAGAATTTCTATATGTGCGGGCATTGGGTCGAACCGGGCGGTGGTCTTCCGACCAGTGTCATGTCCGGCCGCAGGCTTGTGAAAGCGCTGTGCAAACAGGACGGGAAAAAATTCCGGACGACAGTGGCATAAGTTAATGGGGTTTGATGTTCACAGTCGGTAATATACTGAACGAGTAAGCAATTAATTAAAATTTTTGAAAGGAGAAAAAGTTATGGTCTTCCTTATTTACTATGTAATCGGTTGGATAGTCGGGCTGGCGGCGATGTTCGTAACAGGCGCGACGAAAGATGTTTCGAGCGCTGCATACATCCTTCTGCTGTACCAACTCACCGTTACGGTCGGGTTAACAGGAATCCTGGGCGGGTATGGACATTTGTTCATGGGGAAACGGGTCGCGCGCAGCATCGGATGGCATGAAGGCACCCTGTTTCAGGTTGAACTGGGATACTGCTGTTTGGGGATGGGTCTGCTCGGCGTCATGAGCTTTTGGTATCGGGATAACTTTTGGCTTGCTACGATTGTCTTTACGACCGTTTTTCTTGTAGGTGCCGCAATGGTTCACATCAAAGAAATGCTTAAAAAAGGAAATTTCAATCCGGGGAATGCAATAACAACGATACCGGATTTTCTGATTCCGATTACGCTTTTCGTGCTATGGTTCCTGGCAAAAAAATAAAGTATTCTTTTCTTTTTATGCATATTCCGGTGAAACTTGCCACTGATTCCGGATAAAAGTTTACCACTTTATTGTTAGTTTTACCTTCAAATTTAGGATAATGCTCATCGGTAGCTTGCTCACATTTTCAGACATTGTAGAGAATTAACCCCTAGTCCCACCCAAGCGAAGAGGTCACCAAATTATCAACTATGTAATAATTTTTAAAAATATCACAAATATATGTTGCAACATATATTGTTTTACCTTATATTGTCATTACAAACAATTATCTTTTTATTCTACAGATTGTGGAGGTATAAATCATGGATACAAAATCATTATTCAAAGAAAGACGATCAGTGAATTTCTTTGACAAGAGCAGAGAAATAAATGATAAAATTTTACAAGAAATCGTTAATCTTGCCGTTTTAGCACCATCGGCTTTCAATTTGCAACCATGGAGAATTATAGTTGTAAGGACGGATGAAAGTAAAAAAAGGCTTTTTGATTTTGCAAACAAACAGGAAAAGGTAGTAGAAGCCCCTATTACCTTAATTCTAGTCGGTAACAAAGAAGGATATGCCGATACGAATCCTGTCTGGGCGGAAATGCTACAAAGCGTTGGCAACAATCATGAAATGGTGGATGGAGCAAAACAAGCTGCCGGGTTCCTTTACGGTTCAAGCGAAGAACGCAAACTAAAATTTGCTGAAAGTAATGCCGGATTATTAGCCATGTCGATAATGATCGCTGCAAAAGAATTCGGTGTTGCTACACATCCAATGAGCGGAATTGATTTTGAGGGTATTCACAAAGGATTTAATCTGCAGGAATCTGAAACAGTGGTAATGACAATTTGTATGGGCTATTACGACAAAAGCAGACAACTTTATCCGCGCCGCCCACGCCGACTATTTAAAGACATTGCAACAGTTGTTTAAGCAAAGTAATAAGTGTAAAACATTAAACATGGGAACACAAGAATTAATTAAAGCGGGAAAGATTGATTATGCGTATTGAAGAGGAATTAAAAGGGCGTTTCAGAAACGAATACCACAAGGGTGTGATTAATCTGATATATACCGTTAAGCAATTAACTTACGGCTTTAATCAATCATTAAAAAAACACGGGCTAACCGAACCTCAATACAATATTCTAAAAATATTGCGGGGGTTTCGTTCCGAAGCCCCTCTTTCCATCGGATTTATTAAAGAAAGAATGTTGGATAAAAATTCTGATGTAAGCCGGATTGTGGATAAATTGTACGCCAATGGTTTGGTAAATCGCCAGGAGAGTCAAATCGACAGGAGACAAAAAGATGTGGATATAACAGAGAGCGGATTAACCCTGCTGCAAAAAATGGATGACTGCGAGAAAATGCTAGATAATCTTTTGAGTAATTTATCGTTAGAAGAAGTACAAGAGTTGAACAGACTTTTGGATAAAATTCGGGAATAAGCGCCTGCTTTACGCCCAGGGAATCCCTTCCCAGGGCGATCGAGTGCAGTATAAACAGCACAATCCAGCTAACAATTCTTTGGGAGGATTATTGTCGCTCAAATCTGCTTTCCTCAATCCTCAATCTCAGCGAAATACGATGTGTCACCTTAAAATCATCATTGCTTAAAAAAGCATAATCAATATCCAGGCGGGGCAGGCGGATGCCGGCGCCGGCGGTGAGGTGACCGAGGTCATCGCCCACGCGCAGGGCGATGAGGTTGCGCACCAGCAGTTCGGTTCCGGCGTGAAAGTCAAAACTAACGGGACCGGCATTCAACTGCGAGGCAAACTTTCTGTTCTCAAAACGAACATCCGTATCCCCGGCGACGAGAAGCGTGCTGGAAATGAAATCCAGATCGATGGAATAACCAAAACCTGTTTTCAGCGTAGGTGAGATCAGTTCCTGAGTCCCTGTGTCCCACGCTAAAAGTGTTGTGGTGACATCCTGAAAATTGGCACCCAAGGTCAGTTTACCAACAGGCCGCCACAGAGCGCCAACGTCAAAACCAATTCCCCAAGCTGAATTGTCGCCAACACCACGTCGGATAAACTTGACATTTGCACCGTAAGCAAATGTCCGGCTTTTTTGTTTCGCATAGCTGAGGAAAACGGCATAGTCGGCATTATTGACATACCTGTCCACATACGGCCGATTTGAAACGGTATTGCCGTTTTCATCGGTATAACTCTGGTCGAGGCCGAGATCGGGACGGGGTAAAACCGGAATCGGAATATCATCCACAGCAACGCGGATGAGGTTGAGTCCTAGGCTCTCATTTCCGCGAAAAGGCATGGCAAAACCGGCGTAATCATAATTAACAATGCCGCCAAATCTCCTGGAGTGCATTGCGGAAATTTCCGGGTACTGAATATTGGCCAGCCCGGCCGGATTCCAATAGCCGTACGTCACATCGCCGCCCAAAGCGACATAAGCGCTTCCCATGCCCAGAGAACGCGCGCCTACGCCCATGCTCAAAAACTCGCCCGCGTACTTTGCAATTCCAATAGAAAAAGCCGAGTTTGCAAAAATAAAACATATAAATAAAACAGGCAAAACGATCTTGTACTTCACGTTAAGATTCCTTCCGTAGAATTGGATTGTACTGGATAACGGATTTCAGATGCCAGATACCTGATTTCGGATACCAGATGAAACTTATTTATCCGGTATCTGGAATCCGCGATCCGTCATCCGTTCTCCGTTATCCATGCTCTCTGACAATCTGTTTCAACTGATCAAGTTTATTCAAAGCTTCCAGCGGTGTCAATTGGTTCGGATCGATATTTTTCAATTCTTCCCGCAATAAAGTTTCCATTTCTTCAAACAAGCTCAACTGCGGTGTTTTCGTTTCCGTTTTTTGATGATGTTCCGCTAACTTTGGTACCTGCGACGCGTCCAGGGCTTCGGCCTCCAGGTTCGTTAAAATCTCTTTCGCCCGATCAATGACTTTGTGCGGCAGCCCGGCCAGCTTGGCCACCTGAATACCGTAACTGTGATCGCATCCGCCCGGCACAATTTTGCGCAGAAAAACGATATGATCTCCCCACTCTTTAACCGCGACATTATAGTTTCTTACACGCGGAAGGATCAACTCAAGTTCCGTCAATTCGTGATAATGTGTGGCGAAAATTGTTTTTGCCGCGATCTGCGGCGTATTATGCAAAAACTCGGTCACCGACCAGGCAATAGACAGGCCGTCAAAAGTACTGGTTCCCCGGCCGATTTCGTCCAGAATGACCAGGCTGTGAGCCGTGGCATTATTCAAAATATTGGCCGTCTCATTCATTTCCGTCAGGAATGTGCTTTCTCCGGCAGCCAGATTATCTGAAGCACCAACGCGGGTAAAGACGCGATCCACCAAACCGATCTTTGCAGAAGCAGCCGGTACGTATCCCCCCATCTGCGCAAGAATAACAATGAGCCCCACCTGGCGAAGATAAGTCGATTTGCCCGCCATATTCGGACCTGTGATAATGAGTATCTGATCGTGCGCGTTATCGATTTTGGTATCATTGACAACAAACTGCTCACCCGGCGGCAATAGTTTTTCCACTACAGGATGACGGCCGTCCTTGATGACAATCTCATTCCCTTCATCTACGACCGGGCGGTTGTAATCATTTTCCACGGCAATGTGCGCCAAAGAAGCAAGACAATCGATCTGCGCCAGGTTGCTTGCATTCTTTTGCAGATCGGGAGTATAATCAAGAATGAACGTGCGCAATTCATCGAAAAGTTCATACTCCAGAGAAGCCATTTTTTCTTCCGCGCCCAAA
Source organism: Calditrichota bacterium (assembly GCA_013152225.1). GTDB lineage: Bacteria > Zhuqueibacterota > Zhuqueibacteria > Residuimicrobiales > Krinioviventaceae > Hydrothermomicrobium. The sequence continues at coordinate 4,986 of JAADGR010000533.1, read as the reverse complement.
ACTTTTTCTTCATACTCTTTCAAATCCTGGGTGATGTAGCGCTCAGCATTAACGAGCGTTTGCTTGCGAATGTAATGCGCCGGCACTTTGGACAAATGCGGTTTGGTCACTTCGATATAGTAGCCGAAAACTTTGTTGAAATTGACTTTAAGGGATGAGATGCCTGTGGTTTCCCGTTCTTTTTTTTGCAAACGCGCGATCCAGTCTTTGCCGGAATAGGCGATATCGCGCAGTTTGTCCAGATCCTCATTGTAGCCTCTGCGAATCAAACCGCCATCCGTTATGGACAGCGGGGGATCGTCAACGAGTGCGGATTCAATTTTTTGAGCAACATTTTCCAGTGGATTCAAATTTTCACTGATTGTGCGCAGGCGCTGCGACCGGATATCTGCGAGTTCCGTTTTAATTCCCATCACGACTTGCAAGGTGGCCAAAATTGAATTGGCATCGCGGGCATTGGCACGACCGGTGGCGAAACGGGCAACAAGCCGTTCCAGATCACCCGCCTTGCGCAGGGTATCGCGGATTTGTCGGCGCAGTTCCGCATTTTCCACAAATTCCTGTACCGCATCCAGACGGCTGTTTATCTTTTCCAATTTTTGCAGCGGAAAGAGCAGCCAGTTCACCAGCATCCTCCCCCCCATCGGCGTGAGCGTGCCGTCGATGACGGATAAAAGTGTTCCTCCCTTGGGGCCGCCGGTCATGGACTGAATCAATTCAAGGTTGCGCCGGGTTGTATGGTCGATGAGTAAAATGTCGTCTTCGGCAAAACGCGAGAGGCGGTTAATGTGCTCCAATTTTCCTTTTTGATTCTCACGCAAATAGACAAGAATTGCACCGGCAGCAGAAATCCCCTGATCCAGTTTTTCCACACCAAAGCCCTTGAGCGAAAGCGTACCAAAATGTTCAGTGAGCGTTTCCCGCGCATAATCGTAATGAAAAGTCCAGTCATCGCGCTTGGTGACGGTTACATCCTGCAAACTGTCCAGGTTGCGGAGCACGTAATCATAGCTTGATTCGCCGACAAGCAATTCGGACGGACCGACGGAAAGGACTTTTTCTTTAAAGTCCTTTTGCGGAAATTCAGCGAGTTGAAATTCACCGGTGGAAACATCGACTTTGGCGAGACCGCATTTGTTATTGTCAAAATGGATAGAAACGAGATAATTATTCCGCTTGGTTTCCAGCAAATCATCGGTTACAGCCGTGCCCGGTGTAACAACTTCTGTTACTTCTCGTTTTACGATAGTTTTTGCCAGTTTCGGATCTTCGACCTGCTCACAGATGGCCACACGGTAGCCGGCCTTGATCATTTTAGCGAGATAGCTGTCCAGGGCGTGATGAGGGAAACCGGCAAGGGGCACGTCTGCGGCCTTACCGTGCGCTCGCGAGGTCAATGTAATGCCCAGCACTTCCGAGCCGATCCTGGCATCTTCGAAAAACATTTCATAAAAATCGCCCATACGAAAAAACAGCACCGCATCTTTGTGATTACTTTTAATGCCCAGGTACTGTTCCATCAGCGGAGTTTTTGGCCTTTCCTCGCTCAATTATTTTCCACCAAATTCTTGTTTTTGTTCATAGCGGGAAGATCGACGCCCCAATTGAGTTTTGTGCGCATGATTTCATAAAAATCGCGTTTCCCTATGGAAAGCCATTTAACTGAATAATCAGCCTTTTTAATTTCTATCCAATCTCCCGGGCGCAAATAGGAGCGTCCCCGCCCGTCAAAGTGGACATGAGCCGGCGCCTGATCCGGACTGATAGACAAGTGAAGAACACTGTCATCGGCCAGCACAATCGGCCGGACGGTCAAGGAATGCGGACAAATGGGTGTAACGATAATCGCTTTCAGCGTCGGCACGAGCAGCGGTCCGCCGGCGGATAAAGAATAGGCTGTGGAACCGGTTGGTGTGGAGATGATGACGCCGTCACTGCGATAGGTATTGAGAAACACCCCATCGACTTGCACGTCGATAAAAAGCAGCCGCGGATTGGAACCTTTATCAACGACAAAATCATTCAGTGCATAAAATGATTCAACTTTGTTGTCCTTGTGAAACTTGCCTTCAAGGACCATGCGTTCAATCACGCTATAATCGCCGCGGATCAGACAATCGACCGTTTCTTCGAGTTCTTCGATGACAATTTCAGCGAGAAAGCCAAGTCCGCCCATATTCACACCCAGGATCGGTACGTTGGAATTAGCAATTTCTTTGGCTGTTGAGAGAAAAGTACCGTCGCCGCCAAAGACAACGACCACATTGCATTCGGCACCCATCTCGCTTATGTGAACCGTGTCTGCGGATTCATCGAGACCGATAAAATCAACCAGAGATTGCGCGTAAATGACAGGGATTTGCCTCTTTTTTAAAAAGGAGACAAAATCAGCTATGGCAGGCCGGACTTTGGGTTTGTGTGTATTTCCAACGATTCCAATTTTCATATTTTTAAATGTTGTTTAAAGAATAACAGTTTTCCTCTCTTGTGGGACTGAAAGGTATTCGACTTTCTGATCGCATTGATAATACCGTCGACGCTCAGGCCAACATCGTCGAGCAAAATATTTCGATTTCCTTGCTCGACAAAAGTGTCCGGTATGCCGATGCGGATGAGTTCGACGGAAGAAATGTTTCGATCCACCAGAAATTCTGCAACTTCACTGCCAAATCCCCCCTTCAAAGTGCCTTCCTCGACCGTAATGATCAAATTATGATGCGCGGAAATCCGTGTCAGCATTTCGACATCCAGGGGCTTGACAAATCTGGCATTTACCACTTTAACGGATATTTGATCTGCATTTTGCAAAACCTCTGCCGCGGCGAGAGCTTTGGACAAAATCGGCCCAACACCCAAAATAACGGCGTTCGTTCCCTCGCGCAAAACCTCGCTGCCCCCGATCGGAATGGAGGTGTAAGATTCGCTTAACGTCACACCTTCGCCAACACCTCGCGGGTAGCGAATGGCCACAGGGCCTTTTTTGTATTCGGTTGCCGTCCACAACATCTGCCGCAGTTCTTCCTCGTCCTTGGGAACCATGATCACCAGATTAGGAACTACACGCAAAAAAGCAAGGTCGAAAACGCCGTGGTGCGTCGGGCCGTCATCGCCGACAACACCGGCGCGGTCAATGGCGAAAATCACCGGCAGTTTTTGCAGTGCCACATCATGAATGATTTGATCATAGCCTCGCTGCAGGAAACTGGAATAGATGGCCACAACCGGACGCATTCCTTGTGCTGCAAGACCGCCCGCAAAAGTTACAGCATGTCCCTCGGCAATGCCGACATCGAAAAAGCGTTCGGGAAATTCTTCTGCAAGTTCCGACAACCCGGTACCCAAAGCCATTGCCGCGGTAATACCGACAAGCTTTTCGTTCTTTCTGGCCAGTTCAACCATTGTCCGACCAAAAATTTTAGTATATGTCGGGCGTGTCGTATTTTTCATTATTTCTCCGGTTTTCGGATCAAACTTTCCCAAACCGTGAAAAACAGGCGCATTTTTTTCAGCCGGGGCAAAACCCTTTCCTTTCTTTGTCAACACATGGACAAAAATCGGGCCTTTGAGTTTGCGCACCTGGCGAAAAATATGGATCAGTCGCGCAATGTTGTGTCCGTCAATCGGGCCAAAATAGCGAAATCCGAGGCGTTCGAAAACAATACCCGGTGTTACGAGACCTTTCACACTCTCCTCGATTCGGCGGGTAGCCCAGCGAATTTTCGGCCCCATGCGGTCGAACTTGCCGGTCATTTCCCAAATATCATCTTTCATCTTGTTATAAAACGGATTCGTAATCAGGTGAGTGAGATACCTTGAAATCGCTCCAACGTTTGGAGAAATGGACATGGTGTTATCATTTAAAACGACAACGATATCACGACCGGATGCACCGGCATTGTTCATGCCCTCGTAGCTGAGGCCGCCTGTTAACGCGCCATCGCCGACGACGGCCAGAATCCGATAATCTTCTCCCGCCAAATCGCGGCCACATGCAATGCCCAGCGCTGCAGAAATTGCTGTGCTGGCATGACCGACACCATAAGCGTCATAAGGACTTTCCGAAATTTTAGGAAAGCCGGAAATGCCATCGTGCTGGCGGATCGTTTTAAACTCTTCCCTGCGGCCGGTGATAATTTTATGCGCATAGGTCTGATGACCAACGTCCCAGACAATTTTATCGCGCGGTGTATCGTAAAGATGATGCAGCACCAGGGTCAACTCGACAACGCCAAGAGACGAGGCCAAATGTCCTCCGGTAGTCGCCAGGGTTTCGATAATGTAATCACGAATCTCGCGCGAAAGCTGCGCCAATTGCGGAATATCCAGGGATCTAATATCAGCCGGTGATTGAATCGTGGGTAGGATTTCATCCATTTTATCACTCATTTTACTAAAACATTTCCTCCTGGATTTTAAACTCTTTGCCATTTTTCGTCAGAATTTTTAATTTTTTCTCGGCGGCATTAAGCTTATCTTCACAAAACTTTGAAAGTTCATTTGCCTCTTCAAACAATTTCAAAGAATCTTCCAGAGTTTGTGAGCCGTCCTCGAGCAATGCTGCAATTTCTTCCAGCCTTTTCATCGCTTTTTCAAAAGACTTGTTCATTATTTTTCATCCATTTTTGTAGAATTTTGCGGATAGACTTTTTCAAACTCTTCCTGCGGATTCACATCGACAACCTGAACATCAACACCTCCCCGATAAAAATGGATATGAACGGATTCATCAACAGCCAGAGCCGCTGCATCCCGAAGAATGTGATGATCCCGGTTTTTCCAGGCCAAACTGTAACCGCGCTTTAAAACAGATTCCGGGTGCAAGCCGGATAATCTTTGATTCACCTGTTGCAAATTTGTACGCAGCGAGGAAAGCTTATTGCTCATAGTGATTTGGTTTACGCGCACGAGTTCATCCAGGCGCTGGCGATGCTGCAAAATCAAATCAACAGGCCGGCGGAATCCGTAGCTCAGGCGAAGATTTTCCAG
>JAADGR010000169.1 GCA_013152225.1 Calditrichota bacterium | reverse complement strand
TTGCCAGGCATGGAGTAATGAGTATTGTACATCCTGAGAATCAGGGAAAAGGCGCAAGTTTGAAATCTGCTTTTCGATTCGCGCAAAGGAATGGCTTTGACTGGGTTATCACGATGGACGGTGACGGACAACATCCGGTTGAAAGTATTCAGAATTTTATAGATGCGATCAGAGAAGATAAAGCGGATTTAATTTTGGGGCACCGCATTGCACGAAAAGGAGTGATGCCAGTCCACCGGCAGATGAGTAACGGAATTACGTCGGTTCTGGTGTCCATTTTCGCAGGAAATTACAGGCTGCATGATTCACAATGCGGATTTCGGGCAGTACGAATGAGCAGCTTCAAACCTTTATCCTGTTCGGAAAATGGATTTCAGTTTGAATCAGAAATGATTCTTCGGATGGGAAAAGGTGGATGCCGTTTTTATGAAATTCCCATTGAAACTGTTTACGGGCAGGAAAAGAGTTCCATCAATATTTTTATTGATACGATCAAATTTGTAAAGCTCATTTTAAAAAGTTTTTTTTATTAAAGATTCTCAAATATCAGGTATGGTTTTAACGGGTGATGATAGATCAGATTGCTTCGTTCTTTGGCTCTTTACCAAAAGAATTGGTTACAGCTATCATAGCAATGATTCCAATTGCAGAGCTTCGTGGTGCTATTCCCTGGGCTCTTGCCAGTCCTCCTATCGGTGGAGGATTAACTTGGCCGGTTGCCTTTTTTTATGCAGCAATTGGGAATATGATTCCTGTTATTCCATTGCTCCTGTTTTTTGAAAAATTCTACCGGTTCTTGTCCAGATATAGTATTTTCAATCGATTTTTTGAATGGCTGTTTGCCAGGACGAGGAAAAAAGGCAAGTTGATTGAAAAATACGAGACCATCGGATTAATACTCTTTGTTGGTATTCCATTGCCGGTAACCGGTGCATGGACAGGAGCTTTGGCAGCATTTCTTTTTGGAATTCGATTAAAAACTGCCTTTCCCGCAATTATTCTTGGAATATTGATGGCAGGAATAATCGTTACTTTAGCGTCATTTGGCGTGATTAATTTTCTGAATTTTATTTTGCATTAATTCGGGGCGTAGCGCAGTCCGGTTAGCGCGCCTGCTTCGGGAGCAGGAAGTCGGAGGTTCAAATCCTCTCGCCCCGACCATTTTTACTTGTATTATAAGAATGTTCAATTTCTCACCACAAATTCCTCTAAAATACAACCAAAATATTATTTAAGCATTTCGAAAAACTAAAGAATAAAATAAAGAATAAAAAAGTGTGGCGTGCTCTACTCACTGTGGCGTAGAGTACACACTTTATTGCTCGTTTGGCCTGTCTTTTCCCCAAAGTGGATATATTCCGCGAGTTTTCCTTAAAATTAATAGCAAACAATCGTTAAATTAACAAGAACTTATCCATCTGTCTTCTTCGATGAAATTAGCGTGAAGATTATTTGAATATGGTATGACACTTGCATAACAAAAGCTATGAAATTAACGAATATCGAACAAATATTAACGATTATGCTTATCTTTCAATTTTTTCCTCAAACCAAACCACTGACTCATTCAAAGGACAAAGGAGTATCGATATGATGGAGACGACTTTTCAGTACCTGTTACTAGATTCATTTCTAAGCTTATCGAAAGAGGGGAAAGAAAAGATCGAAACACTGGAAAAGGAGTTGAAGCGTCGAAAACTTTCCGGTTCCACAGATGACAATAACAGTTTTAACCACGACTGGGACCCAAAAGTCAGAGAAATTCTCTATTCACAAAATGAAGTAATCCAGGAAGATCCGGCTACGGTGGATCAATTTGGATTCAAAAATGTAGGGGTTTATCCGCAAAATCGTTACTAAGATTCGGTTGCATTTTCGGGAGAGGTGATCGATAGAATTTATTGTCATTTCCTATGAGAGAAGCCAACACTTTATGCCAGAGTGTTGGCTTTTTATTTTGTCCTGCCTGCCTGCCAAAGAAATGTATTGACTTCAAATTAAAAGTTTGTTAATATTGAACCACTTTTTAAAATGATTTGCCAGATTCGGAATATTATCTCAAAAACTGGGATATTTTGAAAAAACAGCTTGAAGATTTTAAAAAATTTTTGATTCATCTGCACGGCTTTTCCGAACTATTCGGCCACTCCATTGTTTACTTGTTTACCAGACCGTTTTACTTGCGTGATATCCTGGTCCAAATGCACAGTATAGGCGTTCGTTCGCTTGTCATTGTTCTTTTGACGGCTGGTTTTACCGGTTTGGTCATGGCGCTGCAATCCGGCTATGAGATGGCCGTTTATGGTGCCAAAATGTATGTAGGCACGCTGGTGAGCGTTTCACTGGTTAGGGAATTGGGCCCGGTTTTGACTTCGCTTGTGGTTGCGGGACGAGTTGGGGCCGGCATCACAGCAGAGATCGGATCGATGAACGTTACCGAGCAAATCGATGCCATGCGAGCGTTGGGTACAAATCCAGTGAAAAAACTGGCTTCCACACGTTTCATCGCAATAACGATTATGCTGCCGATTTTAACGATCATTGGCGATGCAACCGGTATTTTCGGTGGTCTGGTCATTTCAGTTTCGAGTCTCGGCATCAGCGCACCTTTTTACTGGATGACTGTTTTGCGTGCACTCACGCTTAATGATTTTCTTGCGGGGCTGATCAAACCTTTTGTTTTTGCGATGACAATCTCTACCGTAAGCTGCTACATGGGGTTTACCGCCAAGGGCGGTACAAAAGGAGTCGGCGAAGCTACGACGCGTTCGGTCGTCGTTTCTTCAATTCTTATTTTTTTCCTGGATTTTTTAATTACAAAGTTTATTTTATCGGTTTCGTGATTGACCATAATGAATAAAGATCAACGATATATTATCGGGTTTCAGGATGTCCACAAATCATTTGAGGAAAACCATGTTCTGCAGGGACTAAATCTTTCGATTTTTGAAGGAGAAACCCTGGTTATTCTTGGCCGCAGTGGCTGTGGAAAAAGTGTAACATTGAAGATTTTGCTCGGCTTGATTTACCCGGACGTTGGGCAGGTTTTTGTCGATGGAGAGGAAATTACTCAGGTTCCGGAAAAAAGGATGTTCTCCATCCGTCAAAAATTCGGGATGCTTTTCCAAGGGTCGGCTTTGTTTGATTCGATGAAAGTAAAAGACAATGTAGCATTTGCATTGCACGAACACACCAAAAAGTCTGAAAAAGAAATTATTGATATCGTTAAAAGGAACCTTGAATTTGTCGACCTGGCCGGTACGGAAGAACTTATGCCATCCGAACTTTCCGGTGGAATGCGAAAGCGCGTTGCCCTTGCTCGCGCCATGGCCTATCAACCCAAAATTATGCTCTACGATGAACCGACGACCGGGCTGGACCCTATTACCGCAACAACGATTAATGCGCTCATCAGAAAAACGCAGCGTGAACTTGGCGTCACTTCGATTGTCGTAACTCATGAACTGGAGAGCGGCTTCAGCGTGGCAAATCGTGTTGCAGTCATTAGCGAGGGAAAAATTATCGAAATCGGAAGCATTGACGAGATTAAAAATAGTCAAAATGAATTTGTAAAAACATTTATTGCAGGACCAAAATGAATAGTCGAGCAGCAGAACAAAGAAAACATGAACTCAAAGTTGGACTGACAATTTTTGTCGGCCTGGGAATTCTCATCGCTGCCATTTTTTCAATCGGCCATCAACGGGGGCTTTTAGAGGATCGGTACAAACTCTATGTTTTCATGGCTCGCGTTAACGGCTTGCAAACCGGTGCTCCTGTGCGTTTGGCCGGTGTGCGTGTAGGCACGATTGTTAATATTCAGTTTGCCAGGGATGTCAAAGATCAGGCGATTCGAGTGGATATGGAAATTGACAAAAAAGTGCAGGCGAGAATACGCGCGGACTCTGAGGCACATATCGGAACTCTTGGATTATTGGGAGACAAGTATATCGGAATTAGTATGGGGTCTTTTGATAAGCCGATGTTAAAAAACGGAGAACTTTTGAAAAGCTCCAACCCTATCGATGTTGAAAAGCTGCTTACCGAGGGAATGAATATTTTTAACAGACTTGAAAAAACAACGGGTACAATCCAGGAGATTGCTGATAAAATCAACACAGGAAAGGGAACCCTGGGTTTGCTTGTCAATGATCCGCGAATGTATATCAATATCGACAAACTTTTGCTGCTTGTGGAAAGTTTGAGTCTCAAAATTGAAAGTGGAGAAGGGTCGTTGGCACGCATTTTTCAGGACTCGACGCTCTACGTTAATTTGAATTCTCTCGCTCATAATTCCTCACTTCTGGCCGATAGCCTGCGCAGGGGGCAGGGTACTGTAGGAAAATTTATTCGTGATCCGAGAGTATTTGATGATTTTGTAACATCTCTGGATCGGTTGAATAGAATGACGGCAAAATTGGAATCGGGTGAAGGAGCCTTGGGGCAGGCGCTTAATAACAGGAAATTATATGATGATCTGCTTCATGTAACGGCAGAGTTGGATAGTTTAATAAAAGATATCCGGCGTAATCCGCAGCGGTATCTGAAAGTAGAGATTTTTTGAATTGATTTTATTCTATGACAGAAAAGCCTTATGAAAAAGAGCCGTCGACCCCGGAAACACAGCGACTCGACAAGTGGCTGCAAATTGCGCATATTTATAAAACGCGTTCCCAGGCAACACATGCGTGTGACGAACGACGAGTGAAAATAAACGGTTCTGTTGCCAAGCCGGCCAAGTCAGTCAACGTTGGTGACGTTCTCACCGTTAAACGACGCGGTGGAAATTATATCAATTTGACAATAACAGGAATTGTCCGCAGAAGCATTCCTGCACGAGAAGCCCGTTTTTTGTATGAAATGGAAGTCCAGGAAATATCGGAGGAATCCAGGGAATTGCTCGAATTTTACAAGCAGGCAGAGAAAGAGATGCGGCCAAAATATAAAGGGCGTCCGACCAAGAAGGAGAGGCGCAAACTGGAGAGCATGAAGAAAAGAAACCTTCCGTGGACGTAATATTAATCAGAATGCGGCATGTTAATTTTTTCAAAATATTAATTGGGCAATAATCTATGAGAAACTCGTAAAAAGTCCCAAAATGTCATTGCGAGCGAAGCGAAGCAATCTGGATGTCGGCTAAGGTGCAGTTTTTTAAGGATCGCTTCCCCGATAATTCGGGGTAAACTGTCGCTCCGCTCCTTGCGATGACATGCTTTTCGACTTTTTGCGAATTACTCATCTTTCAGAGAGGAAAATTCTATGGCAAAAAATGGTGTGTTTGCTATGGCTCTTCAGCAGTTGGATTCCGCTGCCAAAAGACTGAAGGTCGATGAAAGCTGGTCTGTTCTCAGGCATCCGGAACGGGAACTTACAGTTTCCTGCCCGGTTGAAATGGATGATGGGAGCATTCATGTTTTTACCGGCCACCGCGTCCAGCATTCGAGCGCGCGCGGCCCATGCAAAGGCGGGATTCGTTTTCACCCGAGCGTAACAGTCGATGAAGTGAAAGCGCTCTCCATGTGGATGACGTGGAAATGTGCCGTGGTTAAAATTCCTTACGGTGGTGCCAAAGGCGGTATTCAGGTCGATGTGACCAAGCTCAGCACACCTGAAATCCGTCGCCTCACACGCCGTTACACGGCTGCGATTATGCCGATCATCGGCCCTCGACGCGACATTCCTGCCCCTGACGTCAATACCAATTCCGAAACAATGGGCTGGATTATGGATAC
>JAADGR010000118.1 GCA_013152225.1 Calditrichota bacterium | reverse complement strand
CGAAACAGCGGATGTCGTCTCGCTTAAACTGGAGGCCGGGCGCGCCTACAACGTCCGCATTGAATATTACGAGTATGTCGGCGTATCTTTGACCCGATTCAAATGGGACCTTGTGCCGAAGATGGGTGAGCTGCACTTTGGCGCCAAAAAGGAAAGCGGCACGGCAATTGGCACTTTTCTGAAATATAAAACGAAAAAGAACGATCCGGTTTTGGTCAAAGTGGGGATCTCGCATATCAGTATGGAGCAGGCCAGGAGGAATGTGGAGCAGGAAATTCCGGTCTGGGATTTTGACGCTGTGCACCAATCGACACGGCAGGTGTGGAATCGGCTGCTGTCGCGGATCAAAATCAGCGGTGGCGCAGAGAGTGATCGCGTCAAATTTTACTCTGCCCTCTATCGCGCTCTGATGATGCCCACCGACTATACTGAAGATGACCGCTACTATTCCGCCGCTTCCGGAGAGGGTAAGGTCTATCCGGCAAACGGACGGCATTTTTACAGCGACGACTGGTGCACCTGGGATACGTTTCGCACCACACATCCGCTGCAGACGATTGTTGAGCCGGAGCGCCAGGCGGATATGGCGCAATCTTTTGTGAACATGTATGAAGAGAGCGGTTGTCTGCCGAGTTGTCCCGGACTCGGCGCCGGATGCGGCATGGGCATGATCGGTGACCATACAATTTCAGTGATTACCGATATTTTCAAAAAAGGATTTACAAATTTCGACTATGAAGAAGCATACCGGGCCATGCGCAATGATGCGTTGAATAATCCCGGCGGCAGTGCCGAGTTGTCAAGAGATTATTTGCGTCTCGGCTATGTTGCGTTCGACTATGACGGCGGCGTGCGCGAAAGAGCCTCGGCCTCCATCACCCTGGAACGCGCTTACGACGACTGGTGCCTGGCGCAGATGGCCAAAGCGCTCGGCAAAACCGATGATTACCGGTTGTTCATGAAACGTTCGCAGAATTATCGCAACCTGTTCGATGCTTCCGTCGGTTTTATGCGTCCCCGCTATCGGGATGGCTCGTGGAAGACACCGTTCGATCCCGGCGGCAAACATGGCAATAGCAACGGCTTTACCGAGAGCAACGCCTGGCAAATGACCTTTTTCGTACCGCACGATATTCCCGGGCTGATTGAGCTTTTGGGCGGCAAGGAAAAGTTTGTGCAAAAGCTGGACGAATATTTCAAAATCGGCCAGCACAACCAGGGCAACGAACCGGGCTTTATCAATCCTTTTCTGTTCAATTATGCCGACGCGCCGCAAAAGACGCAAAAAGTGGTTCGCGATATTTTGCAGAACCACTATGGCGACGGAGCGGACGGCCTGGAGGGAAACGACGACTCCGGTGCGATGTCGGCGTGGTACGTGCTCGCGGCCATGGGCATTTACCCGGTGTGTCCCGGCGCTCCCGAATACACGCTGACCAGCCCGCTTTTTGAGCGCATTGAAATTCGGCCTTCCGATGACGCCGCACCGTTCATCATCGAGACGAGGAAAACATCAAAAGAAGAAAAGTCCGTTCAATCTGCCTGGTTAAATGAAAAAAAGTTAGACAAACCCCGGATTACTCATTCTGCTATTGTCCGTGGTGGAAAGCTGGTTTTTGATTTGGGGAAAAGCCGAATAAATTAACTTTCATTTTTCTAACAATTTCTTTAATATTGCAGTGAAGTAATGACAGAGCGGGAAATGATCTGACACGAAAGGAACGATCATGACAGCGGATTTACCCCTAACACGCGAACAACATTCCTGGCGTTGGCGTATTCTCATCGCGACATATTTTGCCTATGCGGGCTATTATCTGACGCGAAAAGTTTTTACCATTGCAATGACTTCAATAAGCAGTGATTTCAACATCGGACTGGATAAGGTTGCTCACATCTGGACGGCGTATCTCGTCGCTTATGCGATTGGCCAATTCGTTAACAGTTTTGTCGGTCGTAAATGGGGGCCGCGCCTGCTCTTGCTCGGCGGCCTGGGTATTTCAATCGTTATCAACATCGTTTTCGGTTTTTCCAATTCGTATTCAACGTTTATGGTTTTTATGTTTTTCAATGGTCTCGTGCAGGCGAGCGGATGGCCGGGCGTTGTCGGCGGTGTTGCCCAATGGTTGCGCAAAAAGGAACGCGGCAGCATTATGGGCATTTGGTCGACGAGCTATTTGATGGGCAATATTCTGGTTAAAATGCTGGGCGGCTATCTTTTGGGCGCTTTTGGCTGGCATCACGCCTTTTGGGGCTGTACTCTTATAGCCTTTGCAATATGGTGGATGATTTATTTCTGGCAGCGCACACGTCCTGAAGATGTTGGTCTCGATCCCATTATCGAACACAAACAAAATAAATTTTCCGAAGTGCAGGCATCTGTCGAGGATCATATTAATTTCAAAGAATACTTGAAATTACTGGCGAATCCCGTTGTCCCCCTGATGGGAATCTCTTATTTTTGCATTAAATTTTTGCGTTATGCTTTGGATTCCTGGTTACCCACGTTTCTGAATTTACAAGGTCTTGATAAAGCACATGCAGCCTATTATTCTTCGATCTTTGATTACGCCGGATTGGCCGGTGCCATACTTGCCGGCATTGCCTTGGATAAACTGTTTCGCGGACGATGGGAACAACTCAATCTGGTGATGGGAGTCGGTATGGTTGCAGGATATGTTGCTGTTCTGAAATGGGGACATAGTCCTATTGCACTGGCATTTTTGTTCGGATTTGTAGGTTTTATGCTCTATGGTCCCGACACTTTACTTTGCGGCGCAGCCTCGGTACAGGTTGCGGGTGAAAAGAATGGCGTTGCAATTGCCGGACTTGTTAATGGTTTGGGCAGCATCGGCGCAGTCATTCAAATGGAAGTGATCGGTTGGCTCATGGGCGGTGAAGAGGCGACTGTAGCCACTCACAATGCAGCCATGCACAACACAAACCTTCTTGCACTCGCGATGAGTATTTTGTTTGTGGTTTTTATGCTGATAATCACTTTGCAGCTCCATTTTCAAAGAAAAAGAGTTGCCCGTGAAATGATGTGAAAAGTTTAGCCAATTTTGCGTTTCCAACAAGTTTGGAAGTACTGATAAAAATATTAGTTCCGGAGTTATTCAATGAAAAATAAAAGATACATCCACAACATCATTTTCTTTTCAGGTTTGTTTTTGCTTTTCATTTTTTCTTTTGTCAGGGCTGATGAGAAACAAACAGACCTGACTGTCCAGCCACTCGATCCCCAACCTATCCTGGAATTAAACGAGTGGCAGGTTCACGCCGGTGATATTCCACTGAAAGAGGCTTTTAAAAAAGGCAACGCCTGGCAAAAGGAGACGCTCAATCACGAATGGTGGGAAAAGGGCTCGGTAAAATGGTTCAGGAAAAATGTGATCGTTCCTGAATCCTTTAAAGGCCGTGATGTCTTTTTAATTATTCATGTCAGTCCGCAGGGGACTGTTTATGTTAATGAGAAAAAGCTGTTTGATGCTCGCGGCAAAACCGGTCGGGGTTTGCTCGTTGCCTCTGCCAAATCCGGTGAACGGTTTACAATTGCTGTGCGCGCCCAAAATGGCGGCTACAACTGCCGGTTTTATAGGGCTACGCTTGTCGGCTATCCGCACGGATTTGCGCGTTTGGTCGATGTCCTTGCAAAAGCAAAGGCACTGCAAACGGGCAATGGATGGCAAGCCGCGCGCTTTAAGTGGAAAATGCAAGCGGATGATGCCGCAGCCAGGCCCGGGTTTGATGATCATGCCTGGGAAACAGCGCAAATCCCGGATAAATGGCAGGGAGAATACCTTCATGCGTGGTACCGTGGCGAAGTGAAAATTCCCGATGTGATCGACGGTTTTCAGACAAAGGGTGAGAAAATTCGATTATACGTCGACGCCAATGACGAAGCACAAGTCTGGTTGAACGGAAACTTTTTCAACAATGGTGCCGACGCTGTCATCCCGCCGAATGAAATAAAAAACGGCAGGTTCTTTTTAGCTGTCAAAAATATCAATTCCCGCGGCAGTGGTGGCCTGGGGATCGTTCGGCTCATCACAGATGCTGAATACCAATTGCAACAGAAACACGCAGAACTTGCGCTAAAAATCTGGCGTCTGGATCGGTATTTTCAAATGAACCCGAATCCAAAACCGGAGTGGTTTTCTGAAATTTCGAATGCC
>JAADGR010000454.1 GCA_013152225.1 Calditrichota bacterium | reverse complement strand
CGTGCGGCGAAATGCTCATCGAGCGTTACGGGTTTCAGGTTTTATCCAACAAAATTGAGAATGGGAAATGCTTTAACTGCGGTGCTGAGATTGACGGCATTGGGATGTGAAAATATTTTGATTTCGATGTGATTCAAATTTGCGACGCACATTAAATCCGTTCACTCATCAAGAAAAACCCTCCCCAACTTCCATATCAATCCTGGATTGTTATAAATCAGCTCAAACGAAGCGGATTCTTTGGTGGATACGTGAAAATGGTATTCCCGAGCTCTCCCTATGACATTATCCCATGTACCGTTGAAACGTTTACCAAACCTCCGAAGGTTTGGTAAACGTTCACGTTTGTTGGTTGTGGATTTTTAGTTGTTATAATGTACACCATATTGTAATAAATTGATGTTCAAAAAGCAAGGGGATTTTTAGGTCAGGTTTAAATGAGCGACGCCCTTCGCAGGCGCGTCGCACATGCAAAGTCGACTCGACAATCTTGCAGAAAAACCCTTGATTATCCACCTGCCTTTTTCTAAATTGCCGTCTATCTTGTTCACCCTAAAAAGGCACTGTTTGAAAGCAAAAAATAAAAAACTTGTTCTGGCGGCAATGCTCTCCGCCCTGAGTGTTGCCGTTGGATTCGCCTTTATTGCTGTGCCGAACGTTGAGTTTTTTACGGCAACGGTTTTTATTGCCGGGGCTGTTCTTGGCCCTGTTTATGGCATGGCCGTTGGTGGCGTTGCGGAATTTATTTATTCAGCCTTCAACCCTCTTGGTACGGCTGCCCCGCCGCTGTTGGTTGCCCAGGTCGTCGGCATGGCCTTCTCGGGTTTCATGGGCGGGATGATTCGTTCCGGAATTTGGCTCGATAGAAATTCATTCGCGAAAATTGTTTCATTTGCTGCAACAGGGTTCATGATCACACTGATCTTTGATGTGCTGACGACCCTGAGCTTTGCCGTATTTTTTACCGGCGGCAGCTTGCGCAAAATCGCCGCCAGTTTCGTTTATGGCATTGGATTTTACAGTGTCCATTTGTTGGCCAATACCATCATTTTCGCATCCGTTGTACCGACTGTTTTAATGCGATTAAAAACTCATACAAGTATCGAATAAATGACAATGAAAAAAACTTTGAATTACAAAACAATAGTCCTGCTCCTTGCAGTTGCTTTTATTGTGAATACAAATGCCGGGGCTGATGAGCCGGATTCCACCACAACAGCACTAAATGCACCTGCGGATTCCCTAAAGATGCAGCAAGTTGTTGCGGAAATTTTTTGCTTTGATTCCACTTTTTATCAGGGATCAAATTACGGCTCCTTTGCGGATGTCTTTGATTGGATGCCGGGCGCTTATTTTTTCAACCGCGGCAGTGTGGGACAGCCTGCTTATGGCTTTTTGTTTTCCGGCAATAAAAATTCTTTTGTTCTGGAATATGATGGACTTGTTCTGAATGATCCGCTGACGGGAATGGCCGATCTTAATTTGCTCCCGACCGAAAGCGTGGGCAGTATGAAATATGGGGGTGTGGAGAAAAGAGATAATCGCTTTTTGCCCACAGGACAGACTTTGCGAATAAGGTCCCGCGATATGGCGAGCCTGCCCATCAAATCACGCGTCGGTTACCGCACGGGAACCGGGTACGATGATAACGACGTGCGATTAGGGATTCAGCCTTCGCCTCAATTAAAGATAAATGCCGGGGGCCTCTTGAAGAACTATGCAGGAACCACTGTTCACAGCAAATACCGCGCGCAAAAGGTAAATGTTAAAATCGAACGATCTCTGGGCAAAGCCTGGAACCTGGGATATGTTTTTTTGATGAATAAGTTTGATCTGGATGTTCCGTTTGCCCCAGGATATGTCAGTCCCATTGAGCTTTCGCAACCGCATCAAAAGGACGTTCGTTATGACCACGGTTTGTCCATTGCCAACTCTAAATTCCATTCATTTTTTCAGCTTACGAATTTGCATCGCGAGTTTTACGGCTATCGGCACAGCGTCGTCGACCAGGTGCATGACGTGACCCGGCTGCGATCGACCAGCGAATATGCGCAGCCGCTCGGTTTCGCCAAATTAAATGTTGGATTGAACTGGCAACTAGTGCGCTTGAATAGTAAGGATTGGGGGCAGCACACAAGCTGGGAATTGGCAGGGCTGGCGAATATTTCCAATGAGGCAGGTGAAAAAATATTTTGGAATGCCGGTGCAAAAATATTAAAGGCACGGGATTTCGGCCCGTTCGTTCTGCCCGAACTGCGAATGCATTATGCATTCAATCCGAAAATAAAATCTGTGTTCTGGCTGAACCGCCAGGAAATTGTTCCGAGTTTGGAGGCACGCTACGTTCGTGGCCCTTTTGCGCAGGGCAATAAAAAACTTGAGACGGAAATTCACGATCAGTTCGGCATTGGACTAGAAGGTTCAAACTCCCGAATCAAACTTTTCGCTGCCGCATCACTGACGCACGTGCAAAATGAAATTGCCCTCGATCCCGATAAAATGACTGCCGCAGCCGACACCTCAGGACTGGCAGGCTATTGTAATGAAGGAACTTATTGGCGGTCTTCGCTCGATGCACGGATTGATTTAAAACTTTTTTCCGACCTGCATCTGGTTTCCAAAATCAAGCTCTTTAAAGCTTTGAATACAAATTCGCAGATGACAAATTTGCCGGTGCTGTCTGCATTTAATTACGTGCAGTTTTCCGGTGTTTTTTTCCAAGGCGACCTCGATGCCCGCATTCGCGTTGGCGCGGAATTTTTGAGCGAGCGATTCGGCCCTGTGCCATACTATGCCGACTATTCCCCGACAACTGCTGTCCTGAATCCCGTCATTACGCCTTATCTGCACGGCATTTTCATTATCAGAGATGTAACTCTTTTTGCTTCCCTGCTCAATCCCCTGTCCCTGGAATATGAACGCGTCTACGGCTATCCCATGCCAAAAGCGCAATTACGCTGGGGGTTTGTGTGGAATTTTTTTGATTAGGTGATTGGGGGCAAATTGGATTGATAATAACCCTTAAAAACTGCTTGTAAAGAGAGAACAAAATCTTTATATTCTACCGTTCTTTGAAACTCTTATTTTGGTTCTTTAAAGATTAATAGGGAAGACGGTGAGAATCCGTCGCAGCCCCGCTACTGTAAAGAGCTACGAAAGCCGCACCTGTGAAAGCAGGACAAGCCACTGGATGATCCGGGAAGGCGCGGCCGTAGGTTTGAAGCTCAAAGCCAGGAGACCTGCCAGAATATTATATTTAAGCAACCTTCGCGGGTGAGGTGTGCCATTTTGCATGATATACGACCCCACTTTCCAATTGAAGGCTGGGGTTTTTTATTGCCCGCCTGCGAAAAAATCTTCCTACATAGTGTCTGTCCGGAAATGGGTATTTTTACGTAACGCAGACTTTCAGTCTGCGAGTCTGTAAAATAAACAGGGTTAAATCAAATTTTCTATTCATTTCACTCGTCGACCTGGAGGTCGACGTTACGATTCAACTGACTTTTCGGACAGACACTACATAGTGCAAAAACTATCATTATGAAATTTGCCCGTTTTACTAAAACATTGCTTCTGCTCCTGATTTTGGTTGTGATTGCTCACGGACAATCACCGGTAAAAATTCAGGGATATGTTTTTGATGCGGAAAGCGGAAAGCCGCTGGCCGGTGCGAATGTGATCGTTGAAAACACGACATTCGGCGCAGCCACGGATGCTAACGGGCACTTTGTTATTGAAAATATTTTCACAGGAGTTTATTCAGTTAAAGCCGGCTGTATGGGATATGCGCCGCAAATCGTTACCAATGTGCAAGTAAACGATGATGAACCCGCGCGGCTTTATTTTCGCTTGCAAAAGAGTGTTATCGAAATGGAACCCATAACAGTTTCTGCAGAACGCGACCGCTCGAAATCAGATCCTGATATTATTGTTTTCACAAAAGCAGACATCGAACGTTCTCAGCGGCAGAGTGTCGCTGATTTATTAAAGATGGCCGGGGGGATCATCATAAATGAAAATGGCTCGGATAATTCGCAAACAGTTTCAGTGCGAGGGAGTATGGCCAACCAGGTGCTTGTTCTCATTGATGGCGTTCGCCTGAACGATGCACTGAGCGGAAAAATTGATTTGTCGACCATCCCATTGTCCTCGGTACAGCGGATCGAGGTCAGGAAAGGCGTTTCGGCGAATATTTATGGTGAAGGCGCCTTGGCAGCGAGTATCAACATTATTACAAAAATTGCCGGCGGAAATAAAATAAGAGTGAACGGCAGCATCGGTTCCTTTGGCCGGCAAATGTGGGCACCGGAAATTTCCGGTCAGAAAGGGCATTTCTCGTATATCACAACTTTTGAACAAAGCAGCGCTGATGGAGATTATGCCTATGAAAATCCCGCTGGAAAAGCAGGGATGCAGAAACGCCTCAATTCCGACTGGCGGAACCGTAATTTATATATGCATATTGGATGGGAAAAGGGAGAGTATCGCCTGGGTGCTTTTGTGCAGCTTTTTCGCTCCGATCGCGGTATGCCGGGAAGAACTTTCCAACTTTCGCCATTTGCTCGCGCAGAGACGGCTCGTAATGCGTTTCGATTAAAATGTGATTGGCGTTCTTTAAAATTTCAGTTGGGTTATTCCGGAGAAATCTCTCATTATTTGAATAAATATATCCGTGCGCAGGTCCCGGTTGCCTGGCGGGCAATTCCGATGTACGATAATGAAAATGATTTGCGTCAATTCACAGCTC
>JAADGR010000369.1 GCA_013152225.1 Calditrichota bacterium | reverse complement strand
AAGGCAAAACTATTATGGGCAAAACAATAAATCTCGATAAGCATGAATAACGATACCATGAAATATCATCTTGGTACAGGAAGATGATTATTATGCTTTTTTAAACAATAAGCGTTTCTTTTTTCGCGATAAAAAAGATTCATTAAATTTGACCGAATCTTGACACTTTTAAAACTTGAAAAATTTGGTCAAAGAAGAAAAACAACACAGAAAATAAATTTTCTTAAATATATAAAAATTTAAATTATCCGCAAGAACAACAAATGAAGGATTTAAAAAAGCCCCGGATCACAATTATCATCCGGGGCTTATGGGGAGAGGAAGAAATTGATGTTTATTTCAGAAAAGTCATTTTACCTATTCGCGTCAAATAATTCTCTTTGAAAGCAAAGCCATTGCGCTCGCCATTTTCCCAGGCTTCAAGGCGATAAAAATAAACCCCGGCCGCTACCGGCGTTCCGGTTGCGTCCATACCGTTCCAGACGACCTGATGCGAACCCGCATCTGCCGATGCATCGTATAGCGTGATGACTTTTCTTCCCAACAAATTATAAATGACAAGGCGAACCTGTTTTTCAATGGGCAGGGCAAAATGAATCGTGGTTGTCGGATTAAAAGGATTCGGATAGTTCTGATCCAGAACCACAGTTTCAGGAAATGCTTTACTGCCATCCAGTGTCCCTTCCAGCATGCCGCCCGGATCGTTTCCAAAAGACGGTTCATGAATGAGAACCACGTACATGCTCCTTACATTGCGAGCGCCGGATGCCCGATTACCGCCGAGAATCAATTTCCCCGCCGGAAAATACCCTTGCCAAAGTTCCAGTCTTTCTGCCTGATCGGTTACGCCGATGTTCATATCGGTTTTGTTAAATTTGCTGTGCAGCCAGTTGGGTACTGACGTTGCCCGCGAATCGTAAGCCACGTACACCAATGCTGCCTGACTGAGTTGAATGGTAATAAAGCGCGTGTCTGAATTTTCCCTCTCATTATTCGTCGTCATAATCATCCGGGCATGTAAAAGATCGTCCGGCATATCTGTAATCACATAATTGCGATCAAGATAATATTCCTTGCCTATATCGAGGAAAGAAACGCCTGTTTCCGCTTCACCTTCAAGGGTGACCTGCAATGCCGGAAGATATGCGTAAGCATAAGAATCTTCCACAATTGTAGCGCTACCCAATGAGCTTTTGCTCTTAATTCCGTAAACACTCAGCGTGTAAACCACACCGGCCAGGTGTCGCGAAGTTTCCAGCATGACGGTAGTTCCGGTTAAATCCAGTTCCGCAGTCAGAACCGTAACGCCTGCACTGATATTGTAACTATGCCTGTTTTCCGCAGAAAGGCGATCTACCGGTTTGCTGAAAATCACCTCCACAAGCGTTTCGCCGATAATATTGACCTTGTCGACACGCGGCGCGGAATCATCCGTTCCGCTGTAAAGGTAGAAAAACGGCGCATTCGTTTGAATGCGTTTCGACGGGTCTTCGTAGCGTCCGACGTTTTTCACCAGCAAGACATAAATTTTACCGACTTCATGCAGCGTCGTCGTCAGTTTAACCAGTTTTTGCGAGCTATCCAATTCAGCGTTTTTGACAGTAACACCGCTCTGAATAGTATAATTAGAAATTTGCTCAGCGGTATTTTTATCGACTTTTGTATTGAAAGAAACCCACAATTCCGTTTCACTGGCGGTGCGTACAGCATTTACACTCGGTCCTTCCACGAGCATGAGATTTCCGTAAGTAAAAGCATAGGAACTGTTGTAAGCAATTCGATTCCCGTCAAGATCATAAATATTATTGATAATGAGAATATAAACCTTGCCAGGGTCGAGCGTTGAAATAGCTAATTCAATAATATTTTTCGCACTGCCCTGGACAGCCGACAAAAGGGTGACATCATTATTGAGATTGTAATTTCTCACATCTATAGCCGAACCTTTATCGACCGGTTCGCTGAAAGTAATTTCAAGTTTTTCGGCATCAACAACACGAACCATAGCAATTGTTGGCGCTAAATTATCCGGCGGTTCATAAAGGTAGGAATAACTGGAATTCGGCTGGATGGCGTTTTGTTCCAGACTCTCATCCTTGATGTTGTTCACTTTTAGAACGTACAGTTTATTGGGCGAGTGCGGTGTTGTGTGAAGATGCACAACACGATGGGAACCATCCAATCGAGCTTGCAGCACGCGAATGTCACCGTTTATGGAATAGTTTTCAACTTTTTCCGCGTCTTCCTGCCCTATCCGTTCGTTAAACAAAACATCAATATTTTCCGCGTCGACCGTTTTGACCAGACTGATCAGCGGGCCGATGGTATCTGCGCCTTTAAAAATGAAATTATAAGTACTATTTGATAAAATGGGATTTTTATCCGCTGTGGCATCTGTTACATGCGTCACGGTCAAAGTATAAACAGTTTGCGCCTCCAGAGGAGATGTTCCCAGAGCAACAGTTTTATTATTATCCGCAAGCGCTGCCGAATTGACGGTTGCCCCGTTGTTTATCGCATAATGATCCAGATCTGTAGCACTCGCAGGCTCCAGCTCCTTATTGAAGGTTACAAGCAATTGAGTGGCCGTTTTTGCAAAAACTTCCACGATCGTCGGCCCGGTTTTCCCGGCAGCAGATTCGTAAACATAATTATATTTTGAATTTGCCAGGATTTCATTACCGGCGCTCGAAGCATCTTTCACGCCGCTTACCACAAGCACATAGGCCTGGCCTTCGCTGTGTGGAGATGTTTCCAATGTTACCGATTCTCCCGAGGCACCAAGCCGTGCGTTCAACACTTGGATATCGGTGATTTGGTAGTTGCTCGTATTTTCACTGGTTTCGGGATCAACCTTTTCGCTAAAAACGACCTGCAGGTGGGTTACGTCAATGATAACCACCTTCCTGATTGTTGGCCCGGTGTTGTCTTCCGAATCATAAAGATATGTGTATTTCGAATTGGGTGCTACAGGATTTTTGTTCACACTTGCATCAGCAACATTGTTTACTGTGAGAACATAAGATTGTCCACGTTGATGATCACTTGTCTGCAACCGCACAATCTGGCCGGTCTCGTCAAGTTCCGAAGAACCGACCGAGACGCCGTTGTTCACCTGATAGTTTGACGCCGTTTCCGCACTGGACTGGTCCAGCGGTTCATTGAACATAACTTCGATCTGGTCTTGCCGGACAACATTGACCAAGGTAATCATCGGGCCGACAACATCTCCAGGAGAATAGCTATAAGAATATTTGCTGTCCCGCGCAATCATGTTATGGGCTTCCGAAGCATCGGTAACATTGTTTACCGTAACCGTATAATTTTTTCCGCTATTGTGCTCGCTCGTCGTCAGACGAACGATATTATTTTCAACCATCTCAGCCGAATTAATGCCAATGCCGTTATCAATGGAATAGTTGCCTGCCTGTGTTGCGGAATTCGCATCCACTGGTTCGCTAAAATAAACATCCAGTTGGGTTGCGGAATTTAAATTTGCAAGTGTAATTGTCGGCGGCGTTTCGTCCAGGTTTTGGGTTGATAATGTGTAAGAAAGCGCAGAGCCGTCGGCAATTTTATTTGCCGGCAGAGCGATATCCGTTACATTGTGAACACTGACAGAATAAGTTCCGCCTACCGTATGTTCGCTTGTCAGCAAACGCACGGTTTTCCGATCACCTTGCAAAATGGCCTTGTTAATGGTAATGCCGTTATCAATGGCATAATTTGCAATATTTGTGGCCGAGCCTTTTTCCAAAACCTCACTGAAAGTGATTCGAATTTCCGTTGTACTCATGGGGGTAACGGAAACGATCGTCGGTTGGACTCCATCGCCCAGGACACAACTTACCTCGGTCGAAAAGCTGCTTTCATTTCTCGCCGTATCATAAGCCGTCAGAGTGAAAAAATACTCGACATTGTCCTGAAGGCCCGGAATCACATAAGACGTCAGGTTGCCGACATCAATATCGAAATCGTAACTTCTTGAAGAGGTTCCCCGATAGATTTTGTAACCCGCCAGATCGGGTTCGTTGTTTGCGTTCCAGGAAATCTTTATTTCCGAAGCAAAAAGAGCAGAACAACCAAGTAATAATAAAAATAATGTCTTCATGATGCTGCTGCAAAACAAACGGTGCTGTTTGGACATCTTTCCCTTCCTTTCCCTCACACGTCTTTAAATGTCATTT
>JAADGR010000129.1 GCA_013152225.1 Calditrichota bacterium | reverse complement strand
CTGTACGCTAACGGCAACGCACAGGTAGGATTTGCACCGTTTGAGACTGGGCTTGACATCACTTCGGCTCACGCTCATTGCGAGCGAAACGGAGTGGAGCGAAGCAATCTCATGCTTAACAGGCGGTTATGAGATTGCTTCCCCGATAACTCGGGGTAAACTGTCGTTCGTTCCTCACTCCTCGCAATGACAAACTTTTGTCACATTTTAACCCTTGACAAGTATTTTACAAACCGTGATGCATCCGCAAAAACACCAGGGCAACGAGTCCAAAGATGACAAAAGTAGCGCCGGAAATACTCAGTGCAACGGACAATGAATAGACATCCGTGATCCAGCCGATGAAGGGGCCGATCACGGCAAAGAAAAGGCGTCCCACCATTCCCTGCACCGATAAAACTGTCGCTCTTTTTTCCGAAGTGATCAGGCGATTGACATAGTCTTTTAAAACCGGGTGATTAATTCCTCTGACAAAATAAAAGATAAACAGAAAAACGATCGCCCAGAGTTTTTGAAAGGTAGCGACGAGGAAGTAGCCAATCCCTGACAGCACGATGAGGGAAATGAGAGTTCTTTTCCTTCCCAGCAAGGATTCAAATTTATGAGCATTAAAAGAAAATATGCCGACAGCAATATTAAAAGCAGCCCAAACAATACCGAAATATTTTATGGGCAGGCCTGCTATTTTAAGGTAAGGCTGGATAAGCCACACCATCGTCAGCGTTGAAGCGCCGACCAGAGATGAATAAATAATCAGCCATTTGACTTCCTTGTGATCGTGCATGGAGAATTTGACGATCCTGAGAATTCCCTTGATTTTTCCCTCAGAAATATCAAACTTGTGGCGCTCGGGTTCCGTCAAAGTCAGGGCGACGAGAATTGCAAAAAAATTCGTCACCGTCTCGAAATAGAACGGCGTGCGCAAACTGATGGTTGCGAGAAATCCTCCGGCAATGCTTGCAAGACCTTCGGAAAAATTACAGATCGAGATTTTTCGTCCTTCAAATTTCATATAGCGCTCTTCCTGGCCCAACTCGATCAAACTGTCATAGATGAGCGCCGAATCCGTGCCGGAGATGAAACTGGAACCGAGTCCCATGATGATTTCAGCGGCTAAAAAGCCCCAAAAATTGAAGGTGAAAGAATAAATAGCAAACCCGAAAAAGCCGAGGACACAACCGATGATCAGCGTTGTTTTCCTGCCGATGACATCGGAAAAATAGCCGGACGGAATTTCAAAGAGAATAATGGCAACGGAAAAAAAGGACTGAAGCAGCATGATCTGTTTCATAGACAGGCCGTTTTCCCGGTAGAACAAAACCACAATCGGCATGATGAACAACATCCAGCGCAAAGAGGAAAGAAGATAAACTTTTGGCAAATTTGCCCGGTATTGTTTGGTTTTGTTCATGAAGCATCCGGTTTTGCATAAACCCTAAAGGGAAAAAATAGTAATCTTTTTTCTAAATTACAACAAGAACGCAAGATACGATAGAAATTAATCAGGAAAAGAAAAATGATCACAATGGATACTTTTGTGAAATTTCACCAAACCGATGCAGCCGGGCTGATTTTTTTTAATAATATTTTCATCATTGCCCACGAAGCGTATGAGCAAATGCTCATTTCGGAAGGATTCGGTATCGGTGAAATTCTCAGGGAAAAAGATTATCTCCTTCCGCTCGTACATGTTGAAGCGGATTATGAAATTCCTTTATGCCCCGGAGATGAAATTACGGTACAGGCACTTGTTTCCGCATTGGGAACGACCTCTTACACGCTGAGTTATCAGGTTCTTAAAATGGAACAAGTCGCGGCCCGGGTCAAAACCGTGCATGTTTGCATAGACAAGGAATCCGGGAGGAAAATGAGCATACCGAAGGATTTGCGGGTGGGGCTGGAAAAACATTTCGGCAAATTTTGAGAGCAGGATGGAAAACGGCGGTCAAATAAACTCCCAAAAGCATTTTGTCTGCCTTTGGGAATGAATGGTTTAGGCAATGATCCGACAGGATCAATAAATGATTTCCGTTTTAAACTTTCCTTTGGGCTGAATATGCAATTTCCAGAATTCTTCTGCTATAGATGTTGGATTGTATTTTTCATGATATGATCTGACAAATTCGCGCACCGTAACGGTTGCGACATGAATGCCCTCCGATTTGAGTTCCTGGGCGAAAGTATGGGCAAGACTTCTGATGCCCGCCTTGCCGATGGCAAGGGAAGTATAGTCTTTATAGGGGCGGATAGATAATCCCCCACCGGTGTAAATAATCGTCCCCTTTTTTTCTGCAGCCATAGCGGGCAAAACTTCCTGGGTTGCTATGAGAGCGCCGGCGACATTCACTTTGAAATCATTCACCAAATTATCAAATGAGATTTGTGAGGGGAAAGCAGCAAATACATTTGCAGCATTGTATACCAGAACGCTTGTGTCACCAAGATTCGTTTTAATTTTTGACATTGCGGATTTTAATGATGCTTCATTGCCCGCATCGGCTACAAAATAGTGGGCATCGTACCCCATTTTTTTCAATTCCGTCTGGTTATGTTCCAGCTTTTCTTTTGTCCGGGAAATCATCGCCACGGAAAATCCTTCTTTAGCAAATCGTTTGGCTACAGCGAGACTAATTCCCTGCCCCATGCCAATGATCGTTAGAATTTTATTTGCCATACATTCCTCCTTGATGTTTTATCTTTCAACTTGTAAAAATATCTAAATATTCCTTAACTTGCAACTGTTATTGCATAGAAAGATTTTGAATCCATTTTGCTTCTGTGACATCAAATATTCTAAACTTGAAAGGAGATTGTGAATGATCGTTTTATATATAGTCGGCGGCCTTGTTGTTTTGTTTTTATTATTTCAATATTCAATGGTTTTTAAAATGCGTTTGCAAAAGGGCAAGCCTGCGCCAACTCTCAGCGGTAAAGCAGGGAGAGCAATCCAGGAAGGAAAAGGAGTCCTTTTTTATTTCTACAGCCCAGGCTGCCGCGCATGCAAGCAGATGACGCCGACAATTGAGAAATTGTCAAAAAACCATAAAAGCATTGTTAAAATAGATATTTCACTGGACATGACGACGGCGAAAAAATTCGGCGTTATGGGTACGCCAGCTACAGTTCTTGTGCAGGCCGGGAAAATCGTCGAGTTTCTTGTCGGCCCGCAAACAGAAGACAAGCTTTTGGCTTTGCTCGGAAAATCCTGATTGCGGCAAAGTGAAAGCCAACTATCCCATCCTTGGACTAGTAGAAAAGTCCATTCATCCGCGGGGGAGATTAAATATCCCAATTTCGGCGTTCCTCCTGCAAGATTCTTCAGATTGGACGCAGATTAACGCCGATGCTCGCTGATGAAGTTTTTTAAATAATATTATCGTTTTTAAATCAGCGTGTATCTGATCTGCGAAAATCCGTGTCCGAGAATAAAGTGTTTGCACATTACTTTTGTTTTCTATAAACAATTTTATTTGCAAGGACTTGCAAAGATTGTCTGTCCGGTTTAAAGCCTTTGTTTGCCGCGAGCGGCATTTCAAAAAAATAATCGGGGATTTTGAATTTTGGTAAAAATTTTTCCAGCCGTTTCCTGATAAATTCTGATTCCAATTTTTCCTTAAATTGAATAAAAGCTGCCGGTCGTTGTCCGAACTCGGGATCATGAATCGGCACAACAACGGCCTGCAATATCTCATTTAACTTGAACAGTTGTGCTTCTATTTCTATTTCTTCGGGTTGTATGTTTTCGCCGCCGGAAATAAACATATTATCTTTTCGCCCGGTGACGTGCAGGTATCCGTCTTTATCCATGTTCCCCAAATCACCGGTGTGGAACCGGTTCTCTTTATCCCTCGCCGTTTTTAAAGTATCATTCTCCAAATACCCTTGAAAGAGTGTTTCTCCGCCAACCAGGATTTCTCCATCCGCTGCAATTTGCAATTCCCGGTAGGGAAGCAATTGGCCCGAAGTGCTCAAGTGCTGCAAACTATCCCTCGGTCGCGTCGTCGTTATTTGGGATGCCATTTCCGTAGAGCCGTAACTTGTATATATCGGCAGATTGTTTTCCACAGCACGTTGAATCAATGCTTCGGGAATGGCGCTGCCGCCCAAAAGTACGGCTTTCAGGTGATTGAAATCAACGTCGGGAAAAGCTTCCAGCAATCGATAAAGTTGCGTGGCAACGAGACTGAGATGTGTTACCTGCAAACCGGAGAGATTTTCTTGCAGTGAAAGCCGGGGGCTCGGTATGGCAATGCTGCCGCCGCTTAAAAAAGAGCGGAAAATAATAGCGATCCCGCCAACATGATAGAGCGGGAGGGACAACAACCAGCGATCACCGGGATTAAAGTGGATGTTGCGATTAGATCCGAGGGCATTGAAGTAATGGTTGCCGATTGTATGCACAGCAGCTTTTGCGACTCCTGTACTCCCGGACGTGAAAACGATCGTCGCCGTTTGATCCGCTGCAACAGCAAGTTTGCTGTTTGCAACAGAGGACGCAGCCGGGTTTGTTTGCGTCAAGTCTTCTAATGGAAGAATTTTAGATGGGTAGGTGAATTGCCCCTTTAAAAACTTGGAAAGAACCAGGTTTTTGCAATTTATATTTTGCAGCGCCTTATCGACCTGTGCTCCTGGCCAGCGTGTGCTGAGAGGAACCGCTGTAACACCAGTCTTCCACAAGGCCAGCAAGAGAATGATATATTCAACGCTCGTGTTGCAAAGGATGGCCATTTTGTCGCCACGTTTAATTCCTTTGCCGGCGAGACGTTCCCCGGTTTCAATGGCAGATCGCAAAAGTTGCGCAAAGGTCAGCGAACTCTCGGCTGAGATAACTGCCGGGTTTTGAGGGGATTTTTCAAATGCTGTAAAAATGAGTTCTTTTTTTGTCAATTTGGAATTGCCAGCGTTTTACGTAAATTTCCAACGGATAAAAGAACCCAACGGATGCGCAACTGTATTTAAATAGTTGGATTTTATTATCCGTTGGGAATATCGGTTTACTCGGTCTTTTTTGCCAACCACACCAAAAATCGACCGAGCGTTTTTAAATTAAAATAGCGCACATTGCCCAGCCATTTTGAAACCCGGCCGGTCCATTCTCTTGTGTTTTCCAAGTCGGGCTGCCATATCCGCCTTTTGAATTGATCGATGACCATTCTATCGCGAATAACGGCAACCAGTTCCTGCTGCGTTTTATAGCTCACATAGTCGAAATTTGAAGAGCCGAGAATGAGCGCTTCATCGTCGATCAGCATGGCTTTGAGATGCGTCATTTGATTTTTTAAAAGGTGCAGATGAATACCCGAACGTTGAGTTTCCCAAAACGTATATTTTTGCATAATGGGTTTGTTGTTATTTTCCGGAGCAATGATTCTTACATCCACTTTGCGGCGAACGGCCTGGCGTAATTTTTCATAAAACGGAAATGAGAGATAGGGCGTTTCTATCAAAATACTTGCTTTTGCGCTGTCTATAATTTGAAAGAGTGAGCGGAAGATACTTTCGTTCGATTGACCGTCAAAAACGTAAAAATCAATATTCGGAAATGATTTAACCGTTGCGCGATTTTCTCCCGTCCAGGTGGCTAAATAATCATCGAGCAAAAAGGCTGCGATGTCCTCATCCTCTATCCGCAGCATCATGTCGTGCCAGGAAAAATTGTGGTCACTGAAATTAACGCCGCCAACATAAGCAATCCGGTCATCGATGATGATCAGCTTTTTGTGGTTTCTAATCATCAGTTTGCTGAGCAGGGGGCCGAGCGGATTTATGTACTTGACCTTTATGCCGGCCTGATTCAACTGAACAAATAGCTCGTGTGTTTCCTTTATTTCAGCGCGGAAAGAGCGATCCAGCAAATTTATAGGAGAGTAAACAAATTTATCGCTTATCATGATTTTCGTATAAGAATCCACCATAATGCGAATATCTTTGGCGTCGGACTGCAAAAGCGCGTTGCAGATACTCTTCCCGGCCTCATCTCCTTCAAAAGTCATAGCCTGAATGTAGATGCGAGCGCCGGCGGAATAAACATCATTGCGGAAGGCCTGCAGGAATTCACTCGAATCGACCAATATTTTGAATTTCAGTTCTCTGCTCCTGTTTTTTTACTGCCGAATGAAGCATTAAAAATGTTGGCTTAAAATATAGGCGGAATGTGATTTTAATGCAAGGATTAAAGCAATTCCCGGATCATTTTCATTGAATTTTTTAAGGAAATTTTTGTTGTACGACATACCTGGTTGGTTGTAAAATGTATGCGAGATTTTGGAATAAAAAAATGAGGAATTTTTTATGAACAGAAAGCAGTACGATGTTGCGATTATTGGGGGCGGTATTGTTGGCCTGGGCACAGCACTGGCCTTGTCTGAAAAGAAAGGTATTTCTGTTATTGTCCTGGAAGCCGAAGAAAAACTGGCGGCTCACCAAACTGGGAATAACAGTGGCGTCATCCATTCGGGGCTATATTATAAACCCGGCTCCCTGAAAGCACAAAATTGCGTGGAAGGCAGGGAATCGCTTTACAAATTTTGTGAGGAGCATAATATTCCTTACGATCGTTGCGGTAAGGTTGTGGTGGCAACGAGGGAGGACGAGATTCCGGCATTGGATGAACTGGAGCGTCGGGGCAAGGCGAACGGGTTGAAAGGTCTGAAAAGATTGCGCCCGGAGGAAATTCACCAGTACGAGCCGCATGTTTTTGGAATTGATGGTCTTTATGTTGCAGAGACAGGCATTGTCGATTACACTGCAGTCTCGAACAAGTTTGCACAGATCGTTCAAGAGCGTGGTGGAGAGGTGCTGACAAGCACGAGATTTCTGAATCTGGCAAAGGAAAGTCGAGGTCTTGTGCTTGAGACAACAAAAGGACAAATTCAGTGCCGTTATCTCATCAATTGCGGTGGGTTGCAATCTGATCGCATAGCCAGAAAATGCGGCGTCGATCCGGTAAGCAGGATTGTGCCTTTTCGTGGCGAATATTACGAAATTGTTGCCGGGAAACAGCATCTGGTGAATAATCTCGTTTATCCCGTCCCTGATCCCAGATTTCCGTTTCTCGGGGTGCATTTTACTCGCATGATACAAGGCGGCGTTGAAGCCGGCCCGAACGCTGTTTTTGCACTGAAACGTGAGGGCTATACTAAAACCAGTATTTCCATTATTGATACATTGGAAGCCATTTCCTTTGGCGGTTTTTGGCGCATGGTTTCCAAATACTGGAAAATGGGTTTAGGAGAAATTTATCGTTCCATGAGCAAGCGGGCTTTTGTTAAAGCGCTGCAGCGCCTCATCCCGGAAATCACGGCTGCAGATGTACATCCTGCAGGGGCCGGCGTAAGAGCTCAGGCCCTGGATCCCGATGGCAAATTGGTTGATGATTTCCGCATTGTGGAGGCGGAACGGATGCTTCATGTTCTCAATGCGCCGTCCCCCGCTGCTACTGCCTCCATAAGTATTGGCCGAAAGATTATGGCCATGGCGCAAAAGAATTTCGACCTCTGAGAAATATCTATGCTCTGAAAAGGCAGTTCCTTACGCTGCCTTTTTCTGCGTACAAATAAGCACACCGAACTGTACCTGCAAGTACAATGTATTTCAAATCGAATTGAAATTTCGAGTACAATGGCAGCTTTATCTGATTGATATTTAAAGATAAAGCGCATTCTAACCTTCTGTTTTTTTAAATTGGCATATCTCTTGCACAAGAACCACTACAAATGGGAACTAAAATCGAGATTCATAATGAAAAAAGTTTTGCAAATATTTTGGCTGATAATGATTCTGAGTGGTTTTGCGCTTGCCCAGACAGGAACGAGCGCAAAGGGCGGAGAGGCCATGCTCAGAAAAGTCGATCAGCAGTTCAGTGTTGCCCGCGGTCTTTTGCGGCTCTTTCCCGACAAGCAGGCAGAAGCG
>JAADGR010000293.1 GCA_013152225.1 Calditrichota bacterium | reverse complement strand
GATTTTACATTTTTTTTCGAGTCAGCAAGTTGAACATTTTCTGTTTTCTCAAAAGGACAGGAAAAAGCGGACGCGGATTTTGCAAACTCTTTTTCCTTTCGCCACTGCCGCGCCCGGGAAATATCAATGTCGCAAGTAATAAAATCTTCATCAAAAGCTTTTCCCGCAGCGATCACTTTTCCGTCAGGGCTGACGATGAGACTGTTACCGTCAAACACCAGCTCGTCCTGGCCACCGACGAGATTGCAATAAGCGACAAAACTCTGCGTTTTCACAGCGCGATTCTTCATCAGATTCTGCCGCTCCTGAACTTTAAAAGTATGATAAGGTGAAGCGGAAATATTCAACAGCAATTCCGCGCCACCGCAAAAGGCTTCGGACTCGGTTACACTGTCCTGAATCCAAATGTCCTCGCAAATACTCAACCCGATTTTCACGCCGTTCAGTGAAACGACCACAGGACGTGTACCGGCAGTAAAGTAGCGTTCCTCATCGAAAACACTATAGTTCGGCAAATGGATTTTATGGTAGGCCGCCTGTACAGTTTTGTTTTGCAGTACAACAGCCGAGTTGTATAATTTATCGTCCGACCAATCGGTAAATCCCAGCACACAAACAATATCCTCCACTCGGACAGCAATTTCATTCAAAACACGTTTTTGATCGAGGACGAATTGTTTGCGCAAGAGCAAATCTTCGGGTGGGTAACCACTGATGCTCAATTCAGGAAAGGCAACGAGATCACAGTCAAGGGAAACAGCCCTTTTCATCTTTTCAATCATCTTATCCCGATTGCCGGTCAAATCGCCGACGGTCGTATTTATTTGTGCAAGGGCTATTCGTAGTGATTTTTGAGGGTTCATCTTTATGCAGGTTGATAAGAGTTTGGGGTTTTTGCGAAATCATATACTTTATTTACAAAACAATTTATATTAATCTATCTAGTTTAGCAAGCAAAAAATGATCTCAACAGCCAACGTTTAGCAAACCTTTGGAGGTTTGCTAAACGTATTGACAAAACGACCCATAAGTAAAGTACTACCTTTTCCAAAACCTTTTCCTTGCATTTTTCCCCATAATGGTTAAAATAACATTTGATGGCAAACAGAAAAAAATGCTTTTGGTACGAACAAGTTTATGAAAAAATCGGCCGCAATTATTTCGATTATGATTATACCAAAGGTACAAAGCAGGAAGTCGATTTTATTGTTGATCTGCTGGAGCATGATCATTCACAAAAAATACTGGATGTCGGTTGCGGTCCGGGAAGGCACTCTGTTGAGTTGGCCCGACGCGGTTTCCATGTCGTCGGGGTTGATCTCTCTCAGCGATTTTTGCAAATAGCGAGGGACACGGCCCAAAGCGAGCATCTTGACCCTGATTGGGTTCGGGCGGATGCGCGACACCTTGCTTTTAAAAACAGCTTTGACTGGGCGATCTGTCTTTGCGAAGGGGCTTTTGGAATCATGGACAGCGATGAAGGCAATCAAAAGGTGCTGGCAGCCATTTCATCCAGTCTCAAACCCGGCGGAAAGTTACTGCTGAATGTTCTCAACGCATCCTTCATTTTTCGTCATCCTGAAAACGATGAAAATGTGGATGTGAAAAATTGTGTCGGCTACTGGACGGAACATTACAAGACTGAAAATGGTCATCAGCAAAGCGTCCAATGCTCCAACCGATATTATACTTTTCCGGAGATTCAACTTCGTTTACAGATGGTCGACATGCAGGCGCTGGATGCATGGGGATGCATCGCCGGTTCTTTCCACAAAAATGAATTAAAAGCCGATGATTTTGAGTTTTTGGTTTTGGCACAAAAATCGACCGCGATTTTTTCTGCTCCGCAAAACCTTTTGTAAAATGTAACTAGAATAAAACAAATTGACTTTTATAAAGCCGCTTTGTACATTTTACGTTTTATGAATGCTCAATGCGGCCTTGTAAAAGCCGGCCGAATCTCAATTTATAAGGAATTAAAAATATGACACGATATCTGGTGACTGGTGGTGCGGGATTTATCGGCAGCAATTTCATCCATTATCTGTTTGAAAAATTTGCTGATGATGTCCATGTCATTAACCTGGACAAGCTTACGTATGCAGGAAATCTCGACAATCTTAAAGATGTTGAAAAACAAGATAACTATCAATTTGTTAAAGGCGATATTTGTGATGAAAAGATCGTCAATGAGTTAATGCCCAATGTCGATATTGTCGTTAATTTTGCTGCGGAAAGCCACGTGGATCGTTCTATCGGCCGGCCGGATGATTTTATCAAAACCGATGTCTACGGCGCATTTGTTCTCCTCGAAGCCGCAAGAAAAAATAATATCAAAAAGTTTGTGCAAATCAGCACCGATGAAGTCTACGGCAGCATCCTCGACGGCTCTTTTAAGGAAACCGATGTGCTGGAACCATCCAGTCCGTATTCCGCCTCCAAGGCCGGGGCAGACCGTCTTGCTTTTTCTTATTTTGTTACCTATAATCTGCCGGTAATTATAACGCGTTGTTCCAACAATTACGGCCCGTATCAATTTCCCGAAAAGTTGATTCCTCTTTTCGTAACAAACGCCATCGAGGACAAAAACCTGCCGATCTATGGCGACGGCAAAAACGTTCGTGACTGGATTTTTGTCATGGATCATTGCGATGCCATTCAATTTTTGATTGAAAAGGGGCAGGAAGGCCAGGTTTACAATATCGGCGCGGGCAACGAAATGATGAATCTGCAAATCACGGATTTTATTCTGAAAGCTTTGGACAAGCCGAAAAGTTTAATGACTTTTGTTGCCGACCGCCTTGGGCACGACCGCAGGTATTCGGTGGACACGTCCAAAATAAGATCTTTGGGATGGACGCCAAAGCACAACCCTGAGCAAGCAATGGCAGAGACGGTCAATTGGTATGCTGAAAATCGTTGGTGGTGGGAGAAACTGAAAACCGGTGAATATCTGGAATTCTACAAGCAAAACTATAAAGTTCGTTATAAAACCGACTGAATCACTTTTATGTTCTTTCTAAGGAGTTCATTCACCAAAGATTCGGTTGCCACATTTTTCTTTTCTGCATATTTGCGGATGAATTCGGCAACATCCGGTTCCAAATAAATTGGTATATTTAATTTTGCATCCGGATTATAAAATTTACCTCTTTCTCCTTTGGAAAAATCATATTCGTCTTTCATTTATTTGCTCCATGGTATTGTTTCAAATCATTTTAATATAATGTATTATTTCTATTTTATCAATTCATAAAATAATATTTCATTACATCATGAAGAAAGGACAGGGGAATGGATTTGCGGACAAAACTTGAAAACAAAACAGCCAAAATCGGCGTGGTGGGATTAGGTTACGTCGGTCTTCCTTTGGCCGTAGAATTTGCAGACAAGGGATTTCATGTCATTGGTATTGATAACAATGAGGAAAAAACCAGTCTTTTAAACAATGGCAAAAACTATATTGAAGATGTTCAGGATGAAAAGCTGAAAAATGCTGTGGATAAAGGATTTTTTACAGCAACAACATCCTATAATGATGTTCCGGAACTGGATGCCATTTATATTTGCGTGCCCACACCTTTCACTAAAAACAAAGAACCCGATGTTTCATTTATCGTTGCCGCCACCGAAGGTATTGCGGCAGGCCTGCGCAAAGATCATTTGATCATTCTCAAAAGCACCACTTTTCCCGATACGACTGAGGGTATTGTGCAGCCCATTTTAGAAAAAACGGGGTTGAAGGTCGGGACGGATTTTTACCTTGCGTTTTCACCGGAAAGAATTGATCCCGGCAATAAAAAATTCACAACCGAAAACACTCCTGTCGTTGTAGGCGGCGTAACGAAAAAATGCACGGAACTGGCTTGTGCTGTGAATCAGCAAATTATCACCAAAGTTGTACCGGTTTCATCCCCCAAGGTTGCGGAGATGGAAAAATTACTGGAAAATATTTTTCGCAGCGTCAACATTGCTTTAGCGAATGAAATGGCGCGTCTCTGCGACCGCATGGGCGGTATCGATATTTGGGAAGTCGTGGATGCCGCAGCAACAAAGCCGTTCGGCTACATGCCTTTCTACCCGGGACCCGGAATCGGTGGTCACTGTATTCTCATCGATCCTTATTATCTTTCCTGGAAAGCACGGGAATTTGATTTTCACACCCAATTCATCGAGCTGGCTGCGGAAACAAATGAAAACATGCC
>JAADGR010000280.1 GCA_013152225.1 Calditrichota bacterium | reverse complement strand
GAGGTAGTGAATTTTACCCATGCGCCGATTCGCTTTGTCAGTGAGGATCAGATTGCAGCAGGAGGATTGCGGTCGTACAAACTCCTGCTCGTGCCGCAGGCGGATTACGTGCGCGACGATGCATACAACGCCATCCTGCAATATGCTGGTGACGGTGGCTTTGTCTTTTGCATCGGTGAAAATAGTTTTCGATACAATCCATACGGAAAGCCTGAAAAGGATCGCCTCTCGCTACTCAGAAAAGCAGTGGAGCAAAATCACCCGCGTCGATTGCAAAAGATAAAAGAACGCTGGAAGGCGAAAGTGAATATTGAGAGTACAGATTGGGCCGATAAGCACGCAGCAGCAGAAATCATCGAGGCCCTTTTTACCGATTTAGGCATGAGCAGGCCCTTTAAAATATTGAACCGGAACGGTCAAAACCCGTGGGGTGTGGAGGCCAGGACGATCCGGCTTCAGGGGAAGCAAGTTCTGTCTTTGGTCAATTGGCTGAAAAATCCGGTGGTGATTTCCGTTATTCCGGATAGAGGTAAAATTGTAAACGCCAGTAACCTGGTGAATAAAGAGACTTTAGACATGAATGAACTCTATCTTGAATCAATGGTGCCCATGCTTGTGGAAATTAAAATCGAGTAACTTTAGATCGTCTGTTAAACGTTGAAAAGGAAAGTTGTGCCCTGATCCTGCTTACTGCGGGGTTTTGGGGAACCAAACGCTAAAATAATTATAAAGGAAAATGATGAAATTTACTCTTGTTAGAGCAGCAATTATTGCAGCATTAGGTGGACTCTTGTTCGGTTTTGATACCGCAGTTATTTCAGGAACCACACGCTGGCTTCAAAATGTATTTGAACTTTCGTCGTTTGAACTCGGTTTTTCTGTAGCAAGTGCGCTAATTGGAACTATTATAGGTGCTATTTTAACAGGAAAACCTGCCGACCGGTTAGGCCGGCGCAACACTCTATTCATACTAGCAACATTCTATTTTGTATCTGCGCTCGGAAGTGCACTTGCATGGAACTGGTACTCATTTCTTTTTTTTCGCTTCCTGGGTGGACTTGGTGTCGGCGGAGCATCCGTTGTGTCGCCTATGTATATTGCTGAAATCTCACCTGCAAAATACAGAGGTCGGCTTGTAGCAGTGACCCAATTCAACATCGTCCTGGGCATTCTATTAGCCTTTTTTTCCAATTATGTTATTACTCTGCAAAATCTTGGTGAATATGAATGGCGATGGATGTTTGGGGTTGAGATGTTTCCAGCATTAGTATTCTTTTTCTTACTATTTCTTAATCCGTCAAGTCCGCGTTGGCTGGTTGCAAAAGGTCGTTTGGACGAAGCAAAGGCAGTGTTGGATAAATGTGGAACCGACTTGGGAACTATTGAGGAAGAAATCCGGGAAATTCAGATTTCCCTTGATGTCGAGCACCACAGTATGCAAGAACCCCTTTTTCAAAAGAAATATATCAAACCAATTTTGCTGGCCGTGACGATTGCAATGTTTAATCAACTTTCCGGTATAAATGCACTAATGTATTATGCTCCGCATATTTTCAGAATGGCGGGTGCTTCATCCTCATCGGCTCTGCTGCAAACAATCGCAGTTGGTGGTACGAACCTCCTGTTTACAATGGTAGCGTTAACCATTATCGACCATTTTGGCCGTCGAAAACTTATGTTAGTAGGATCAGTTGGCTATATTTTAAGTTTGGGTGCTACAGCATGGGCCTTTTTTAATTATGGTCAGGATTTCAATGACAATGGCAGTATAATTTTGTTAATCAGTTTATTAGTATTTATTGCATCACATGCTTTTGGACAGGGAGCCGTTATATGGGTATTTTTAAGTGAAATATTTCCTAATCGTGTGCGTGCCAAAGGCCAGGCTCTCGGCAGTTTTACGCATTGGTTTATGGCGGCTGTCATATCCTGGACATTCCCGATGATTGCTGAAGTATCGGGAGGTTATACGTTTGCTTTTTACGGAATATGCATGATAGGACAACTTTTATGGGTAATCTTTGTAATGCCTGAAACGAAAGGTATTTCGCTTGAACAGATTCAAAGAAGATTTGGTATTAAATGAAACTGATTTGTAAAGCGGTTCCGGCTGGCGAAAAAGTGAGTATTTAAAAAAGCAATTAAAGGCAGCCTTTCGCACCGCAGTAAAGCTGTCGGTTGGGGCCGGCAGACTAAAACCAAAAGGGCAAAATGCTGTCTTAGACTATTTATCCAGGGCTGAAAGATTGCGTGCGTTCAAGTAATAAGTGCAACAGTTTGTCTTTAAATCTAATAGCAAAGTGGCGGCGTACTATTCTACTCACTCGGTTTGATATAGCCCCAAAAGGAGAGAGGACGCATCAATCCAATAAATTCTTGACATACTCGGCTGTATTTTGTATCATAAAATTCATTTGCGTATGAATAAATCAATCCTTTCCGATCTTCTAATTTCTGCTTTAATTTTGAGGCTGCATCATCGTGATTTTTAAAAATTCGCATAACAAAGTTACAGGTAAATTATTTCTGTTCATTCCTGCCCTTGCTTTTATTTTATTGTCCGGTCAGTGCAGCAAAAATAATCCTGCTGAAAAACACTTTACTGTGGTAAGTTATTATTTCCCAAACTATCATGTCGATCCGCGCAATGAGAAAATCCACGGCAAAGGGTGGAGTGAATGGGAACTGGTAAAGGCTGCCCGGCCCAGATTCCCCGGACACCGGCAGCCCAAGGTGCCGCTGTGGGGTTACACCGACGAGGCTGACGCAAAAGTAATGGCGAAAAAAATCGATGCGGCTGCCGACCATGGAATTAATGCCTTTGTTTTTGACTGGTATTATTACAATGGTAAGCCCTTTTTGCAAGCGGCTTTGGAAAATGGTTTCATTCATGCGAAAAACAGGGAGCGGCTTCAATTTGCTCTTATGTGGGCAAACCATGACTGGCTCGATATCCAGCCGAGGCATTTGCATAAAAAGCCGCAACTGCTTTTTCCGGGCGCCGTTTCGCCAAAAGTTTTTGATAAAATGACCGACTATATTATCAAAAAATATTTTAGAAATCCTTCTTATTGGCAAATCCGGGGAAAACCCTATTTTTCGATTTATGAATTACAGACTCTGGTGAAAAGCTTCGGCGGACTTGACGCAACACGAAAAGCGCTGGATCGTTTTCGCCAAAAAACCAGGGCCGCGGGATTTTCGGGTCTGCATCTCAATGCCGTCATTTGGGGAAATCCGATTTTGCCCGGGGAAACCAAAGTGAAAAATGCTGCCGAGCTTGTGGATTATCTCGGCTTTGACAGCGTCACTTCGTACGTCTGGATTCATCACGTCCGCTTGCCCGACTTTCCGCAAACGCCGTACACTTTTGTTCAAAAAAAGTATTTTGAATATGCACATCAGGCAGAGAAGGATTTTCATATCCCCTATTTTCCAAACGTTTCCATGGGCTGGGATTCCTCTCCCCGCTGTGCTCAGGATGATCCTTTTGTAAACAAGGGGTATCCGTTTATGCCGACTATCAGCGGTAACACGCCCGAAGCTTTTAAAAACGCCCTCATTGAGGTAAAAGATTTCTTGCAAAATCGTCCTGACGATGAAAAAATAGTGACAATAAATTGCTGGAATGAATGGACGGAAGGAAGTTACCTGGAGCCGGACACGGTTTACGGAATGAAATACCTCGAGGCTGTTCGTGATGTTTTTGCCCGCTGAATGAAGGAAGAACAAAAATGACAAAAGGATTTGATTACACTATTGCCGATTCGCAGGGGACGCCGGTCGAACCCTTGTCCCCTGAAAAGTTCGACGTGCAAAAGTATGTCGATTACGAGGCGGATCTACTTGAGGGAAATGAAAGATTCTGGAAATCCCGAACCGGGGTGGCAGTATACCGGCGCTTCCGTGTACCGCAGGTTTATTCTTACGGCTGCCGGGATATGAGACAATCCCTGGCCTGGCAGCTTTCCGCCCTTGAAAAAAGCATGGAATACAAGGCGGACATCCCCAACTTTCTCGAACCGTGGTACGGCATCGGCACGGTTGCCGGTGCTTTTGGTGCAACATACAAATGGGAAAAAGGAAATGCGCCGGCCATTACTGCGCTGTTTACCTCTGTTCGTGAGGTTTTGGGGAGAGAGATCGTTCCCATCGAAGATACGGACATCGGCAAACACACGCTGGAAATGATCGAATATTTTCTCGAAAAAACCGG
>JAADGR010000121.1 GCA_013152225.1 Calditrichota bacterium | reverse complement strand
TCGACGACGCCGGCAAAGCTGTTCGGCCTCTATCCGCGCAAAGGCGTGCTGGCGCCGGGCAGCGATGCCGATATTGTGTTGTGGGATGGAAATGCCGATGAGAGGATTGCCGCGAAAAGCATGAGGCAGAATTGCGACCATACGATTTACGAGGGATGGAAAATCAGCGGCAAACCTTCGCTGGTGATCAGCGGGGGACGAGTGCGGTTTGACAATGGGGAGCTGTTCGTCGAACCGGGAGACGGGTCTTTTCTTTATCGCGCGCGATGAGAACTCGCCTGAAATGGATATTGGTTTATGCGCCGCAGAGCGACGTCACGAGGGGAGATGGAAATTAATTGTTAAACTTGCCGTATTTTTTGTCGTTCTTCCTTTTAACTTCATTTCTTTTGCATCTTTTTTGAACTAAGTTTATCAAATTAAAAACTGTAAAATATATTGATTCACGCAAAAATAAGGAAAGATTGTATGAAAAAAATCCTGATTTTGGGTGCAGGAACCGCCGGTACCATTATGGCAAATAAGTTGAGCCAGAATCTCAATCATGAGGAATGGCAAATTACTATCGTGGACAAACACGAAACCCACTATTATCAGCCGGGATTTCTATTCATTCCCTTTGATATTTATTCAAGAAATGATGTTGTCAAACCCAAGCGGGATTACATTCCAACGTCGGTTGAAATGATCCTTAGCAGCGTTGAAGTTATTGAACCCGAAAACAATCGGGTCAAATTAACGGACAATCGTATTTTAGGCTATGATTATCTCATTCTTGCGACCGGCTCACAGATCAAGCCGGAAGAGACCGTGGGACTGAAGGAAGGAGGGTGGTATAAAAATATTTTCGAGTTTTATACTCCGGAAGGCGCTGTGGAATTGCAAAAGTTTCTCAAACATTGGCAAGGTGGCCGCCTGGTTTTAAATATCATCGAAATGCCCATAAAGTGCCCTGTTGCACCGCTGGAGTTTCTCTTTCTGGCAGACTGGTGGTTCACAGAAAAAGGTATTCGCGATAAAGTGGATATCACTTTTGTAACGCCGTTGCCGGGTGCTTTTACAAAACCCAGGGCAGCACAAATTCTCGGATCATTTCTGGAAAAGAAAAATATCAACCTGGTAGCCGAATACAATACCGGTTCGGTTGATTGGGAAAATAATAAACTTGTATCCTTTGATGAGCAGGAAATTGAATATGATCTTCTGGTTACCATACCGACAAATATGGGCAGTGATCTGATTGAGCGCTCGGGGATGGGAGATGAATTGAATTTTGTTCCCACCCACAAGCACACTTTGCAATCAAAAAAGTACGAAAATGTTTTTGTGATTGGAGACGCCACTGATTTACCCAGTTCAAAAG
Organism: Calditrichota bacterium; assembly: GCA_013152225.1. Lineage (GTDB taxonomy): Bacteria > Zhuqueibacterota > Zhuqueibacteria > Residuimicrobiales > Krinioviventaceae > Hydrothermomicrobium. The sequence continues at coordinate 19,358 of JAADGR010000121.1, read as the reverse complement.
CGGGTTCTGTGGCCCACTTTCAGGCCGATGTGTTGATGGAGAATTTTCTGCGACACATCGACGGGCTGCCGCTGTTGGAGGATTTTGACGGGCATGCAAACTGTTTCATCGAATCCGGATTTGGCAAAGGCCTCCTCATTGATTTTAATTACGATGTGGAGCCATTGCCCGGGAAATTTCCACTGCCGGGCGTAGGACCATTTTCCTTGCTGCAGGAAACAAAAATGAATCATTGGGGGAAAATGATGTTTCGCTGGGTGTATTGGAATCTCTTGCTAAAAGGTTCTGAGCTTCCAATCGAGGCGCAGATGAACATGGCCGGAAAAATGAGATAGGGAGGCTCACAATGGACAAAGATTTAGAGTTGCTCCATCAAAAGATAGATTTTCTCACCGAACAGGTGATGGTGACCCAGCGACGGCAAAAAGAAATGGAAGATCTTCGTCATGATCTCACTCCTATTGCTTCGGACTTGTTTAAAACCGTTGTAGAGGAACTGGATGAGGTGGCACCCTATTTCAGTTATGAAGACCTCATTTTTCTGGTGAAAAAATTACTCCGCAACACGAGAACGCTCATTGCTTTATTCGAAAACATAGAGAGTGCGACAGACTTTTTCAAGGATGCCGCTCCACTTTCAAAGGCTGTCTTTCAGTCTGCCGTAGAAAGTTTCGATACCATGGAACGCAAAGGGTATTTTATGTTTGTCAAGGGCGCTCAGGAGGTTATCGATGAGATCGTTACATCATTCAGTAAACAAGACGTCAAACACTTTGGAGAAAATGTGGTCTTGATTTTGAATACGGTTAAGCAATTGACGCAGCCGGAAATGCTGAATGCCATCCAAAACGCATTAACAATCTATAAAAATATAGAAGTCAAACCACCTGAAAAGATATCTGTTTTTGGTTTGATGAAAGAATTAAACAGTCTCGAGGTGCGCAAAGGCATTGCTACGGGATTGGCTATTCTTAAAAATATTTCAATTAACATGGAAGCACAGAGCCGTCTCAAAGAAGAGAATGTCCGTTCTGATTCATAAGTAAAACAAATTATAATACTAAGGAGGAACAAAATATGCCAGTAAAAGAAATCGCCGGGATCCAAGTTGATTTTGATGATGAGGGCTTTATGACGAATCCGGATCAATGGACAAAAGAGGTCGCCCAGGCTCTTGCAAAAGAAGAGGGAATTGGGGAGCTTACGGACGGCCATTGGAAAGTCATCGATTTTATGCGCAATGATTTTAAGGAAAAAGGGCAGCCACCTACAATTCGCAGAATAAATAAAGTGGGTGGTGTTCCGACAAAAGATTTATATACATTATTTCCCAAAGGTCCTGCAAAAAAAGCCGCGAAAATCGCCGGACTTGGAAAACCACAAGGTTGTGTTTAACCATAAAAAGAGGAGAGCTTATGTCTGAAAAGGAATACCCCCCGTTAGAAAAAGTATCGATCGTTATCAGCAAAGGATCTTTAGACGGCATTTATCCGGGATTGATCATGGCGAATGGTGCACGGATGGAGGGAATTGATGCAACGGTGTTTTTTACTTTTTTTGGCCTTGAAGCGATACTGAAAAAGAGAATGAAAAAAATCAAGGTTGCCACTGTCGGCAATCCGGCGATGCACATGCCGAGTCTGCTTGGAATGCTTCCCGGTATGTCTGCCTTTGCCACATCGATGATGAAAAAGGAAATGGACAGGCTGGACATTCCACCGGTAGATGAGTTCATTGAGATGCTTAGTGATGCCGGTGCGGAACTATATGCTTGCAAAGCCACGGTTGAAATGTTTCACCTGGCTAAAGACGACTTTGTACCTCAGGTGGATGCAATAATTAATGTAGCAACATTTTACGAAAAATCTGCCGGTGCACAGATTATTTTTACTTGAATTAAAAGACCCGGATGCCCCGTCGAGGGGCTCCGGGTGTCTGTAAGGAAAATGACATCACTGCTCCAATGTCGATAAATCCCCTTCATCCTGGCCCAGCGCTCTTGCTTTTAACACCCTGCGCATTATTTTACCACTACGTGTCTTTGGAAGACTGTCGGTAAAAGTTATGGATTCCGGTTTGCCAATCGGGCCCATTTCGTGGCTGACATGATTTTTGAGGGTTTCTTTCAATTCCTTGCTGCCCGTAATACCTGTTCGCAAAATGACATAAGCATGGATCGCATTTCCTTTCAAGTCGTGGGGCAGGGCAATCGCTGCCGCCTCGCTCACATCTTTATGGCTCACCAGAGCGGATTCGATTTCCGCAGTGCCAAGGCGATAACCGCTGACTTTAATGACATCATCTATCCTTCCGATAATCCAGACATACCCGTCCTCATCTATGCGGGCTGAATCACCCGCCTTGTACCAGCCTTGTTGTTGGTAATCCTTCCAGTAAGTCTCGACATAGCGGTCGGGGTTTTTATAAATCGTTCTGGCCATGCCCGGCCATGGGGATTTGATGACCAGCTTGCCTTCTTCACCTGTTTTAACGTCCACACCTTTGTCATCCACAACTGCGATTTCATTGCCGAAAAAAGGCTTTGTGGCCGATCCCGGTTTAAGCGGCGTAATCGGCAAAGGAGTGATCATGAATCCGCCGGTTTCCGTCTGCCACCACGTATCCATAATCGGGCATTTGTCTTTGCCGATAACGCGATGATACCATTTCCATGCCTCGGGATTAATCGGTTCTCCGACTGATCCCAGCAAGCGCAGGCTGCTCAAATCGTGGCGATTCGGCCAGGCTTCACCAAAGCGCATCAGGCCGCGGATTGCGGTGGGAGAGGTGTAAAGAATTGTGACGCCGTACTTTTCAATCATCGACCACCAGCGATTGGGGTAGGGATGGTTCGGCGCTCCCTCGTACATCATCACTGTTGCACCATTGATCAATGGTGCATAGACGATGTAGCTGTGCCCGGTAATCCATCCCGGATCAGCAGCGCACCACCAGCGGTCCTCTTCCTTGATGTCAAAAACCATTTTATGCGTCGTCGCGGTATACACAGCATAGCCGCCGTGCGTGTGCAACAGGCCTTTTGGCCGTCCTGTCGTCCCGGAGGTGTAGAGAATGAACAGCATATCCTCGGCGTCCATCACTTCTGTTTCACATTTTTGGTTGGCCACAGGAAGCGACATGAGATCATGGTACCAGAAATCGCGATCATTCTCCATGTAGACTTGTTGCCCGGTACGCTTGACGGTAATACAAACCTCGATGGTGGGGGAGCGTTTCATGGCTTCATTGGCAATTGTTTTCAGATCAGTGATTTTCCCTCGCCGCCAGCCACCATCTGCAGTAACGAGAACACGACTGTCGGCGTCTTCGATTCGCTCAGCCAACGCTTCGACAGAAAAACCACCGTAAACCACGCTATGTGCTGCACCTATTTTTGCACAGGCCAGCATGGCAATGGCAAGTTCCGGAATTTGCGGCATGTAGATCGTAACAATATCTCCTTTTTGCACGCCCATACTTTTTAAAATGTTGGCAAATTTTGATACTTCCCGATTTAAAGCATGGTAAGAATAAGTCCTGACGTCGCCCGGCTCGCCTTCCCAAATGAGAGCCAGTTTGTTACGCCGCCAAGTTTTGAGATGCCGATCGATGGCATTGTCGACAATATTCAGTTTTCCTCCCACAAACCATTTGTAAAATGGTGCTTTTGCTGCATCGAGGACTTTGTTCCATTTTTTAAACCAATGCAGTTCGTCTGCCTGGTCCGCCCAAAATCCTTCCCGATCTGTTATGGACTTTTTGTAAAGTTCTTCATAAGCTTTTACATTCGCGTTGGCAAGAATTTCTTCAGATGGATAATAAAACTCTTTTTCCCGGGAACCGACGCTTTTTTCTTCACTCATTTTTGTGCCTCCTTTTCTATAGTAAAAGATTATTAGAAATTTACCATTTGTTCACACAGTTCGAAAGAATATTGAATCCTTCATAATGCAAGCCTATCTAATCATAATGAAATTCGGATTCACATCGACTCCATAGGGTTTTAATTTTCCAAGCTGGTCGATGACACTGATCCGTCAGCAAATCCTCAAGGAAATGGAGTCGAATATTTTGCCAGGAAAGAAATTACAATAAAAAACAGTATCTTATTTTCATTTAATCCGATATCTGCAAAATATTTTCATCACTGTCGTATTTTGCGTGAAATAAAGGGGTGGAAAGCAAGAAAAAGACATTGAGCATAAGATTTATATTGCCTAACTTGTTTGCATAAATGGTGGGAATAAAGCATAAAGATTGTCGGGTTATTCAAATGCCGGATCATCCGGCCAACAGAAAACATAATCGTTTTAAGGAGAATTAAATGTCAGATCAAAATATAACAGAAAATGCAGTGATGGATGTACTGCGGACAGTTCAGGAACCGGAGCTGCATCAGGACCTGGTCACATTAAATATGGTTCGGAATGTGCAAATAAATGACGGGACGGTTGACTTGACAGTCATGCTGACAACACCCGCTTGTCCATTGAAAACTGTTATGCAAGAGAATATTCAGAGAGCTATGGCCAATATTGACGGCGTTAAAAAGGTGAATGTGCATTTTGACTCCAATGTAAAAAAGGATAGCCGTATTGCGGACAAGCTGAAAATTGATGTGAAAAATATCATTGCTATTGCCAGCGGCAAAGGCGGCGTGGGAAAGACCACCGTTGCGGTGAATTTGGCGCTGGCATTGAATGAAACCGGAGCAAAAGTTGGTGTTTTGGATGCTGATATTTATGGCCCGAATATCCCGCAAATGCTCGGCGTCCATCATATACCGCAACCTGTTGGGAACAAAATAGTCCCGGCAAAATCTTATAACTTGCAGATTATGTCCATTGGTTTTTTGGTAAAAGACGATGAGCCCATTATCTGGCGAGGCCCCTTGCTGCATAAAGCGATTCAGGATTTTTTTAATGACGTGCTCTGGGAAGATTTAGATTACCTTATTGTTGACCTGCCGCCCGGCACCGGGGATGTGCAGATTAGTTTGGCGCAATCCGTGCCGCTGACAGGAGGAATTATCGTGTCTACTCCCCAGGACGTTGCCCTGGCAGATGCAAAACGCGGCCTTGTGGCTTTCCAAAAGTTTGATGTGCCGGTGATTGGAATTATCGAGAATATGGCTTATTTTATCGCACCGGATACGGGAAATCGCTATGAAATATTCGGAAATGGCGGTGCAGAAAGAGCAGCCGCACAGTTTCGGGTCCCTTTTCTCGGACGCCTGCCGCTTGACCCGCAAGCCCGTGAAGGTGGCGACCTTGGCAAGCCTGTAGTTATCGAACACCCCGATTCCGAAATTGCAAATTCTTTTCACGAGATCGCAGGAAATGTCGCTGCAAGACTGGCCGTAATGAATTTTGAAGGGGTTAAAAAAAATCAAGTTTCTGCAAATACGGCAAAATAACGCCGAAAAGATTAATTTAGACGTCCGGATGCTCCGTCAGGAGGTCCGGGCGTCTTTAATAACTTGGGTTCAAAAAGTTTTCTTTTTATCTTTCTAAAAATCTTTCCTTAAATGTCGGTTTTTCTCCGGCTAATTTCATAAAAACATCCAACGGCACCAGTTCGAATTCCGGCCCCAATTTATTCAGGATACTTTCGACACGTTTAATATCGCTCGATTCGCGTACGTGGAAAACCAGAAAATAGGGGCGTTTGCTGTTGATCGTTGCCAGTTCATGCAGGTCGGCAACAGCATCATCTACCTGCCGCGTGGGAGAAAGATAATAATCATAAGAAATGAGCGGACGCCCATCTTTAATCGCAAAAGTGTATGCGGGAGCATAACCGTTCAGGAAACCGACGGCGTTGGGCATATATTTGTAATACGCATCGACCACATCTTTTGTCAGTTCGGTATTTCCTTCAACAGTCGCTCCTTCCGAATAATCCATAATATCGAAAATTTGCAAGTCGAGCTTTCCCATAAGTTCATTGGCTCTGCTAATGAGAGGGGGGAGGAGCTTTGGCGGCACGGCTTTGGGATACATATAACCCGGGCCGGATAAGCAGCCGATAAAATAATCATTTGGCGTTGCCTCCGTGTAAAAGAATTCCAGCATTGCCGGTGCCATCCATTGGTAGATCATGGTTACTTCCCAGGCATAAGGTATTTCGCCACGTCCCGGTTTGGTCCAGGCACCTAGGCCAATACCGTCCGTTTGCACGCAAGTGATATAAATTTTGTTTTTCGGTTTATAGATTTCTCCCGGCACAATATTATGATGGTTCTTAAACTGAAATCCTTTACTTTTTGGAACCTGGCTGCTGAAACTCAAATTGGGGAGTGTATTTAACCCCTCCACGCGAAAGCCATAACTGGATGTAAGTTTTACATGATCCCGTTCTTTATCTTTAGCATACGAATGCCATCCCATGACCAGGGACATAGGCTTCATGCCGCTCAGAATTTTATTCGCCAGCGCATATTCAGCCGTATCGGAAGGAAGAGTGGAAAGATCATTGAAAAAAGTTTTTTGTTTAATCCCCCAATCGGCAATACCCGGCTGCATCAGATTACCTGCTACACCGCCCATCCAAATTACCAGTCCTTTGTTGCAGCGAGACCAGTATTGATTGTAAGCCCAGGTGTAAATTTCAGCATCCGTCTGTCCGGTGAACCTGCCGCGAAAGTCTGCGACCGGTTTCAGGCCTGCTTCTTTTGCAATGGGGATTAAATCTTCGTCAACGACAACGGCACGCTCAAGCCCGGCAACCGTAAATGCAACGATTAATGATGTGCGAACATTTTTGTCCCAAACCACATAGCCTTTTACCGGCTTGATAAAAGTTTTGAGCGCTTGTTTCAACGATCTTAATTGCGTGAATGTGTAGTTTCGTTGATCTTGATAAAAATCAAAAACATGTTGTGTGTATGTGAACGGCCAATTATCCGGGTAAATGAAATAGAGTTTTGGCCCTTGAGTGTTTGCTATTCCCTGCAAGCTGATTAGAAAGGCTTGTTCGGGAAGTTTACCGGTAATTTCCCAATTATCCTGCAGTTTCATGTAATAGGCTTCTTTGGTGCCGGCTCTTTTAAACACGTATTTTATTTCCGGCCCGTCTTTGCGGGTGGAACGTGTGATGGTGCAAGTGAGCACATCTTTATCGTCGGAAAGTTTGTAAGTATAGACGCTGGTAACAGGAGCTTCTCCCTCTGAACCGCGGATCATAAAATGTTGCTTAACTTTGAGAATTGTTCCATGTCCTTCCCAATTTGCCGTTACATGACGAGTTGAGCCGGTTGGCATGGACAAGCCCATAAAAACATTGCTTGGGAAAACGCGGTTTGTGATTGGGATTTTGTTATCTGCACCTCCTGTTTTGAGCATAAGCGTATCTGCAAAACTGCGCCGTGCTCCCCATTTTTGAATGAGGGTTAATCTTGAACCGTTCTGTTTAAATTCCACAGCAAGCGTTCTGTAAAGAGAAATTTCGCTACTTTTATGGGGCACGAGAGTCCATTGTCCGTAAAAGTCCGGGGTGCCGGCACAAAAGCTGACGGCGGGAAGCAAAACAATGATCACAAGTGATAAAATAAAGTATTTATAATTGGACATTATGATTTCTCCTCAGAATATGCTGTGTTTTTGCCAAACGGGAAGCATGTTTGCTCTGCACAGCATTGTTAATTTTTGCCGACCACATCATCCAAAAAGCGAGTTTTGAACGTCGGATTACTGGCGGATAGTTTAAGAAAAACATCGAGCGGAACAAGCTCAATTTTGTTGCCAAATGTATCTAAAAGCGTCTTGACGCGTTTGATGTCACTCGATTCCCGCACGTGAATCAGCAGAAAATAGGGTCTGATTTTATTCAGAACCATCAATTCCTGCAAATCTTCTACTACTGAGGAATCTTGTCTGGTTGGAGATAAATAATACTCATACGAAAGAAAAGGTTTTCCGTTGCGGATGTCACGAGTATTTGCAGCACCATAACCGTTTATAAAGCCAATTGCACCCGGCATATTTTTATAATAAACATCAACAATATCTTTGGGAAGGTCGACATTGCCGACATAGCGGTTTCCCTGGGAATAATCCATGGTCTCAAAAACTTCAAGATCAAGTTGCTTCATCATTTTATAAGCTTTGGCCACTAATTTTGGCAAGTATTTCCGTGGTACGGCTTTAGGGTACATATAACCCGGCCCTGAGAGCGCACCGATGAAATAATCCTTTGGTGTGGCCATGTCATAAAAATATTGGAGCATCGCCGGAGCTAACCAGATCCAGTTCAAGGGTACTTCCCAGGCATAAGGAATTTCGCCTCGTCCCGGCTTTAGCCAGGCGCCAATGCCAAGGCCATCGGTTTGAATGCAGGCTACATAAATTTTCTTTTTTGCTTTATATTTCTTGCCCGGTTTTATATAGTGATTGTTTTTGAATTTATAACCTTTGGTTATGGGAATTTGATTGTTAAAACTCAAATTCGGCATTGTATTAAGTCCTTCTATTCTCATGCCGTAATGCGACGTCAATGTGGCAAATTGTCCCTCAGAGTCTTTTTTATAAGAGTGCCAGCCCAGCATCATGGACATAGGATGCATTTCGCTGAACAGCTTGTTTGCAAACCGGTATTCCACTGTATCTTTAGGGTTACATGACAAATCGGTGAAAAAAGCGTGCTTGTAAATGCCAAAATCGGCTATACCCGCTTGCATTTTGTTTCCATAAACACCACCCATATAAACAATGAAATCCTTGCTGCACCGGTCCCAGTAATTGTCATAAGCCCATTTGTAAATCTGGTAGTCATTCATGCCTTTAAATTGACCGCGAAAGTCGTGGATAGGTTTTAAACCATATTTCTCAGCCAGTGGAATATATTCTTCCGAAACGACGACGGCATTTTCCAAACCGGACAAAGTAAAAGCAACGACAAGGGAGGTGCGAACGGATTTATCCCACACAATGTAACCTTTTACATATTGATGAAATAAATCCAGGGCCTGCTCAAGAGAATCGATTTCCGTGAAATGGATTTTTCGCTTTGTTTGGTAATAGTCGAGTATGGACTGTGTAAACGTGTATGGCCAATTTTTGGGATAAATGAAATAGATATTTGGGGCTTTTTTATTAACAATTCCCTGCAGACTGACAAGCAAAGCATTTGCAGGAAGATCTTTATCAATTTCCCACTTGTCGGCCAGTTTCATGAAACAGGCTGAATCGGGTTGGCTTTTGCCATAGGAAAATATCGGTAAAATGGTGATGAAAAACAATGCGAAAAGTGAAACGAAAACCGACGGTATAAACCAGCAAGAGTGAGATGCTTTTGTTGATTCCATGTTATAGTTCTCCATAATCAAATTTTTATTCTTTTAAAATAAAAAACCATTGGCTTGGATCGTGAGGAACGGCGCTGTGTTAATACGAGTTCATTCCCCGACCGTGCAACTTTGTAAACACTTTCGATTGATACAGGTGCCTCTCCTTGCGATGTTTCCAGGGTTATCTGTGACTTCACTTGCAGAGTTTTGCCAACATCCAGCCATTTTGCAGTAACTGTTTTTGTGGAATTTGGCTTTAAAAAGACAGCAATGTGCAGATTGTCCGCCCATTTGGGGCCGTGAACAACGACCGAGTTCTTAACACCTCCCACCACAATTTTCATTGACCTTTGTTCTGCATCACGCCCTGCTCTGCGAGCTTTTGTAATGGTGAGAACAGAATCATTTCCGCTGATTTCAAGTTTAAAATTATGCCATGGATCAATATCAGAACTTTTATCTACAATCATCTTCCATGTACCCATTATGCCGTTACTTTTTTTCGAACAGGATAAAACAAAAAACAAACCTAGTGCGATCAGGGAAAGAAGGCAGGCTGTTTGGAGCTTGAGTTTCATCTTGGACCTCATCGTTACGTTAAAGTTTCGGGCTTTATTAATGGAGTAATTTAGAATATGATGACTCAATTTCAAGTTAAATTTATTCTTCAGCAATGAATGCCGGGGTTCTAATGATCGTAACTTATAGTTTCATTTGTGGTTAATGCCGTTTAAATAATATTTCTATCGAGGAATAAAAATACAACATATCAGTTATAATTTAAAACTTTTGTACTATCATAAAAAAATGAGTGAGTGATATTTTATAAAAAATATTAAAAAATACTTGCATTTTAAAATTGAAAAGTTAAATTACCAGGCGTTTACTTGTATGATAAGTGGATACGTTCACACTGATGGAAAAAGTTATTCACTATGAATGAAAACCGTGATTTTTTACCTGGCAATATCGAAAGACCAATGAAGCTTAGTCTGCAGATTGAAGAGCAGATTAGAGAAGCAATTGAAAAAAGGGTTTTTGTTGCGGGTGATAATCTGCCAAGCGAAAATAAATTGTGTAATATATTTCAAGTAAGCAGGAGTGTTGTAAGAGAATCATTATTTATCCTTTCCGCCAAAGGGCTTATTGACATAAAAAAGGGCAAGTGCGCAACCGTTCGGGAACCCACCATAAACAATGTGCTCGACCCTTTTTCTCAACTTGTAAATTATCGCTGCGGTAACAAGGGATTAAATTATATTTTAGATGTTCGCAAGCTGATCGAGCCTGAAATGGCTTCTTTGAGTGCTCAATACAGGTCACAGAGAGACCTCAATGAAATGAGAAAATGTTTGGATTCGATGCAAGCGGCAAGGGAAAACATCATCAAGATTAGCCAGGCGGACATTCAGTTTCACATTGCTATTGTTAATTCGTGCAACAATCCATTAATGCCTATAGTTTTAGAACCCATATTCCACGTTCTTTCCAAGTTCCATCCTCCGGTATTTTATGATGAGCAGGTCGTAAAAATTACAACTACATATCATGAAAAAATATTTAAATCGATCGCATCCCAGGATAGCAAGGAAGCTTTTCAAGCGATGAAAATGCATTTACAAGTAGCCGAAAAACATAATTTACGTTTATATTCTGCCAAGACAAGCTAAAACGTGCTACACATCTGTCTTTGGTAAAAAATTAAAACCGAAACTATTTAGATTTGTAAAGGAGGTGATGTCTGGAAATTGAATCGAAAACACTTTAATTGACCTTTTTATAAGAAGAACTGGGTAAAGGAAAAGGAGGAATTGGAAAAGATACTCAATATAGTTACCACTAAGTAATTTTGAGCAAAAATCGGAGGGTAAGTATGACAAAAATTCAAAATCAAACCTTTGATTGAGGGTAACTGTCTTTTAGTTACCTGCCCCAATTTGATGCAGTAATTTACATCACAAATGATAAATTGGAGGACTTTAATAATGCTGAAAAATTTTAAATTAGCGCTTGCATCCATAAGCTTGATTTTTTTAATTTTATTGGTTTATGGAATGCCGGCTTTTGCCGGACTAGGTAAAATAGCGGGCACTATAACCGAGGATGGTACTGGAGACGCACTCCCCGGCGCGAATGTACAAATTGTCGGAACAACTCTTGGTGCGGCCGCAGATATCGACGGCAAGTATTTTATACTCAATGTACCGCCGGGAAACTATACCCTTAAAATTAGTATGATAGGTTATGCAACCCAGGAGATAAAAGGCGTTCGGACGCATTTGGATGTAACGACAGAAGTGAATGCAGTATTGAAAGCTACGGTTATTGCCGGAGAAACCGTTTCTGTTGTGGCAAAACGGCCTATAGTAGATAAATCGATGACAGCCACAAAAGTTACTTTTAGTCAGGATGTTATCGATAACGTTTTACCGGTTAACGACTTGAATGAAATTTTGCAAACTTCTGTAACAACTCAGAGTATGCGTGGTGCAAACAAGACCGGTGTTGCTTATTTGGTTGATGGTGTAAATATTACCGACCCGATGTCTTCTACAGGCGGCGGTACTGATCCATACACCAACGTCAAACGAAACACCAATTCAATGGGTTCCAGCACCGGTGAATTTTACTCGGAATCAACTGTTGACCCAAGAGGTCGGTCATCGAAAATGGTGCAAACCGTTGGTAATGTTAGCCAGAGCACAGTTGCTGAAGCCGACGTTATTGCCGGAACCTTCAATGCAGAGTATGATGCATCTGCGGGTGTTATCAATATTGCATCCAAAAGCGGTGGCAGGCAATACTCCGGAAAGTTATATGTCCGATCGAGCGCGGGTGGATTAAAACATGCTGGTCCGAATTGTTATAATGCCGTTATTGCCGATGGTAAAACTGCTGCCGACATGTATTATGCGCATAAACAAGCATTGATCGACGCCGGACAAACTGACTTGGCCGCACTGATGCAATGGGCCCCTGGTAGCTATGATTATGGCACCAAGCCTCGAACGAGTGCCGAGCTAACATTTGGCGGCCCATTAACCAGCAAAGGAAATTTCTTTTTTTCAGGAAATTTGCTGAATGATCATGGTCGTTATCCAGGTGAATTTCAGAGAAATCTTGGTTTGTCTCTCAAATTAAACTATAATCTCACCTCGTCTGATCGAATTACTCTCTATGGAAAGCTTGACGACTGGGGTCAATTGTTTGGCTGGACAAACCGCTCCTATTCTTATGTATACCAGTTTTGGCTTGAAGGACAGCCGGTATGGGATCGTTCCGGTATCGTTTCTTACATGAAACACATTCATACATTCAATCCTTCCAGCTTTTTGGAAACTACAATCAGTTATGTCGGCAATGAAAAGACATGGGGTTATAAACCTGTCGACAAAAAGCTGCAATACAATGATTACGGCGATTGGATAATTTTGGATACAGTCGATAAAGCTAAATATTACCTGGATGACGAGGCAACAAGAGTCTTTAATACTTCGCCGGGTAATGATCCGAATTATCAGGTTACAGGCTTCCAAAATCAGATTCGTTTTGGTCTGGCCGGTTATCATTATGAGAATTTAAAGACCAGTACTTTGACCCTGTCATCGAATTATACAAATCAGATCAGTTTTCATCATCAATTAAAAACCGGTTTGGAGTATAAACTGAAAACTGTGGATGAATTCTCGCACAAATCAAGTGTTGGGTTCCCGGATCCTGCATTCAAGTTTGAAACAGATATTTACAAAATCAATCCCTGGTCCTTAGGCACGTATATGCAGGACAAAATTGAATACCAAGGTATCATTGTCAATCTTGGCGCACGGTTCGATGCATACAACATGGATACACAGGTTTTCACGAATTTGTTTGAACCCGTCAAGTTTGATACACTTTCAAATGACCAGGCCGTCACTGTCTGGGATAACACCAAGCCGAGCAAAACTCGCTACTATGTCAGTCCACGTATCGGTATTTCTCATCCGATTACTGAAAAGGCTGCCATGCATTATAGCTGGGGTATTTATACCACACAGCCAAACATGGGCTATTGGTTGAGAAATTACGGCTCCTTTGCCAATGCTTCATTGCCTTCAGTCAGAAATGCTGATCCTGATCCTGAAAGAGCAACCGCCTATGAAATTGGTGTCAATGTCGGTTTGACCAATGAATTTGGTGTCGATCTGACTGCATACTATCGCGATGTCAGAAACGGCAGCGCTCTTGGGTATAGCATTAACCAGGATAAAAAAGCAACCGGAACTGATTTTTCACTGTATACATACGCTACAAATTGGGGCTACCGTGACAGCCGTGGTTTGGAACTTAACTTGTGGAAACGCCCGAGTTCTGAAAGATACTTTGGTGTCGTTGGACTTTCCGGAAACTTGAGTGTTTCTTATGCTTATGATAAAGCATCCAGCAATGGCAGTAATATTAACCAGGATGCGGCGTTTACCACTTCTTTAAGTTATAAGACAACCAGAGATTACGATTGGGATATTGTTAATTTTTGGCCGACATATTCACGCGGTTACAACAACTGGAAAGCCAAATTAGCATTGTTGTGGGATTTCCCCTTTAACGTCAAGATGTCCACTATTGGAACTTATAGAAGCCCTTGGCGCTACACGCAGCAAGTTAATGTCACCAATCTTCGTTACGAAAACAAACTGAACGGCGATTCTTTCTTCCAGCTTGATTTACGTTTGACCAAGTATATGAAGATTGCCGGTTTCCGTGCCGGTGTTTTCTTTGAAGCGTTAAACGTTCTTGATCGTTTAAACGTTTTGACGTTTGAGAACTACTTTAGAGATAATGAATACGAAAGAGAAGGAAATCCGTGGGGTCTGTTAAATCGTCCTGTTGATCAATACGGAAGTCCGTTGGCAGGTATTGCACGTGAATTGTATGTTGGCTTTGAGGTCTCTTTCTGATCTTTTGGCAGAATAATAGAATAGACTTTCTCAATAAAGTAAAACTTAGGAGAAACGTAATGGTTAAAAAGAATTTATCAATTCTCATTATCCTATTTCTCATGGGTCTTAGTTCAATAGCATCGGCAAGGGATTGGCCAGGAATTGGTGTTATGTGCTCTGGGGATCTGTGGGAAAGTTTTATGCCAAGCGGCATAGGTAAATATTACGGTGAATCACAGACGGATGTATTGAAAAACAGACATCTCATTCGTCTCGGTAATTTTGCCCGACAGTGGACAGCTCCGGTGTTTCATTATCCGGCAGGTGATATTTTTACGTTGACCTGGAATTCAAGTATCTTTATGACTGAATATAGTCCGACTGAAAAAATTGGTGCTTACCGTGCATCTGTTGCCAGTGATACAGTTAATTACCCATATTACTGCGATGCATTTTGGATGCAGTCGATGGGTAACACGAGTATGGCTCCTACATCTAATGGTGATGAACATGGTGGAAGCCCTTGGTCTGATGACAGTCGTTATCAACAAGTTTACGAATTCTCAATGCCAACAAATATTGGTGTCGATGTAAAGGGTCGTATTCGCGGTTTCAGCTTTAACGAAGCCAATATGAACGATTTTATTGCTATGGAATTCGAACTGACCAATACCGGTATCCAGGATAATGATTGTGACGGTACCATTGATCGCGAAAACCATAAAATTGAAGCATTATCTATGCTGATTGATGACGGTACTTTTGGAAGTATGGCTCTGAGAAAACGCGGGACGCGTTGGCATGGCTGGTGGCCGCCATCAAGACTGTCCGGTTATGACGGCAGCCCGGATCCCGATGGAAATCCATGGGATGTACCATTTTGCTGGGCAACCGGAATTTCCCAAAGCAAGATCGATGCAAACGGCTGGGCACCGGATGGTGAACGAAAAGTCAGCTACCGTGATTCCAGAGGTGTTTTCTCCGACATCTGGAACGGGCAACAATTCATCGCTGTTAAAGAAGGCGGTATGGATGCCGGTTCTTCTGCACCTGACAAAAAGACTATTTACGGAAGTCATCCGATCGGTGAAGGAAGCCAAAGAGGCTGGTATCTCACCCGCAACAGAACAAAAATGGGTGAACCTTATGGTCATTTTGTAATGGCGACCGGTGTTTTTTATGAAGAAGGCGGTAAAAGTGAAACGCCTGCATTGCTTAAAGGCAAATCACTCAAGCCGGATCCCAATTATTTTGACACAACTCAACCTTATACAGTTGGCGACCCTGTTTCTTTTGCCAGCCTGCCGATCAAAGGCGGACAGCCATTGGGTGATTTGAAATACACGAATCACTGGATCCAAAACTGGGAAAAGAACTATCCCGGAACACCGGAGCCGAAAATTCCCGAGGCCGATTTGTGGACAGCAGGCGGTACGCCAAAAGATGGCTATAATTTTGGTTCAGGAGCGTCGGTCGGTGTAGGTCCATTCTCCCTTGAAGTTGGTGAAACAATTACTGTCGTAGCCATTGAATATGGCGGTTATCGTTTGAAAGGTGTGAGAAATGCAGTTGCAGCAGCTCGTTTTGCCTATGAAAACGACTGGAATGTACCGCTTCCTCCGCCAATGCCTGAAATGAATGTTACAGCAACTGAATACAAAGAGACAAGCGGTGTTACGGTAAAACCAAGAATAACCTGGGACAACCGTGCCGAAAGTGCTGCGGATTTTGCCGGCTACAAGATTTATCGTGTAACCGCTTATCCAAAATATAATTCAGGTCAATTCGGAACACGTTTTCTGGATAACTATCATCATCAGGGAGCGGATGACATTGGCATAACAGATGATGAATTAGAAGCCAAATACTGTCAGCCGGTCAATCCAAATAATAGCGTACCTCCCGGCTACAATCTTGACTGGGATCCGGGTACACAAGGACCTTGGAGAATAGTGGCTTATATTTCCAAATCTGATTTGAGCAAATATGCTAATACCGGCGATGACGCTGGTACTTATGCTTATGAATGGCTTGATGAATCCAGTGAAGCCCGTTTCGGATACACTTTCTGGTATTATGTTGCAGCTTTTGATAATGAAAGCGGCAAAATCGCCAATACCTCTTTTACCAGCCTGGAAAGTGGGAAATCGAATTTTAACGGACGTTGGGGTACTTGGCTGGGAACCTATCCATGGGCGACAGCAGCTACGGATTACCCGACTGATGCAGCAGGAAAGAAAGAAATGGGCTCTCCGTTTGTGCTCAATCTGCCGCGCGCTAATGCTGCCGATTTGGTCAGCGGAAAATTAAAAATTTCCGTAAAGCCGAATCCATACAAAATCCAGGCGCCTCACGATGTTGGTCTGGAACACAAAGTTGTATTCTATAATTTGCCATTGAATACAAAAATCACCATTTTTGATCTGTCCGGTCAGCTTATGGATGTAATCGAATATTACGGACTGGATCCTAACAATGGAACCGTTTTCTGGGATATGTTCACTAAGGATGGTCCCGAAGTGCAAAGCGGCCTTTACATTTGGGTTGCAGAATATCCTGAAGGTCAGCAAACCGGTTATTTAGCAATTATGCGCTAACGGTTAATAAATAATTAAAAACGACTTTTAAGAAAATAGGAGATATGCTCTATGAGACATAAAATAATCTCCACGCTGCTTATATTTGTATTGATACTGTTTGTAGGTAGCGGGTTTGGACAGGAAATGAAAAAAACTGGTTCGTCAGGCGCTTCAATATTAAAAGTCGCCGTTGGCGCTCGAGCAACTGCATTAGCTGGTGCAATGACCACAGCGCAAGGAGACGTAAACCAGTTATTTTGGAACCCGGCAGGTATTACCCTGGAATCCGGGAAAACACAAGTTACATTCTCTTATAATGACTGGATTGCCGGTCTGGGCCATAACGCGTTTGCTGTCGCTCATTCTTTCGGCAAATTTGGTACTTTCGCACTTGGTGGAATGATGTCCGGTGTAAGTGGTATCGTTGCAAACCGTGATATCCAACCCGGTCTGGCAGGTGTGGACTATATTAATGATGCGACATTTGATTACAATTCCAACTTTATCGCATTAAGTTGGGGCCAAAATTTCACTGATAAACTGTCATTAGGTGCAACCGCCAAATACTATAGTGAAACAATTGATGGTGTTGGCGTTCATGCTTTTGCAGTGGATTTCGGTGCGATTTATAAAGTCGGATTTAAGGATCTTACTTTTGGTGCCAGAATTCAAAATCTTGGTCAGGAGTATGAATACTACTATATTCCGGTCAACCTGCCATTGCTGTTTAGCTTTGGCGCATCCTATAGCTTTATTGAATCTGATGTCTTTGGAATCAAAGGCTATGTCGATGCTGCCAAACCTCTGGACAGCGATCAAATGATCCTTGGTGGTATGGAAGCGCATCTGTACAAGAATCTGTTTATCCGCAGTGGTTACAAATTCAACTTTCAGGGCGTTTCTGACAAGTATCTGAATCGCGATGTTTATTATCCCAATGAAAATAAAACTCGTGCTTCATGGCTGGACAAACAGACTTATAAACGCACTGATGAAGGAATGTCTGTCGGCGCAGGTTTGGAGATTCCCTATGATAACTATAAACTAGTCATTGATTATACCTGGACAAAATTTGATGTTTTGGACGACGTGAATCGTTTCTCACTGACATTCAAATTCTAATTTTGTTTTGAGTATATCAGTATCATTTATGAATTAATATTATATGTGGGGGACTCTTGAATGTGAATTCAGGGTCCCCCATTTTTTAATTCATCACTTTGGTTATAATTTGAGGGCTATACATTTTATGTTAAAAAATCGCAAAAGTTTTGTCATTTTTATAACTAGTATTTTTCTCTTTATCTGCTTTTTTAGTTGCAGCAAAAAAACTCCGTCATACAACTTGAAAGTTACTTCCTTTGCCTTGAATATTCCCAATGTTGATGTTGACAAGTATTTTGGCCGGGTTACTGATCTTGACATCACTTCCGACAATGAAATAATTGTTGTTGATATAGACGGCGGAGTATTGAGATTTGATTCGGATGGTAAATTTGTCAATAATATTGCCGGTTATGGTAGTGGCAATTATGAAGCTGTTTGCTCGGCTGCACCTGTGGGTAGTTTGCTCGCTGTAAACACAGTTGGCTTGATAGAGTTTTTTACCAGGGCGGGCAAACCGGTAAAAAGATATTTTATAAGAGGCAGAGGAGATGTGGCCGTTGCTCAGAATGGCAGTTTTCTGATCAATCGTATGTATGATTCTTTTCGGCTGGGCAAATGTCTTGAAACTTATGATCAGGACGGTAAACTCATCAACAAGTTCAGATCACCGCGATGTAAACGTAAAGGTGAAGAAATACTGGATTTTTCATTCTCAGGAATAACAAACGATAATAAAATTATTTATATGCCGGCAACTATTGATAGTGGTTTTGTTTATGATTTCAAGGGTAACTTGCTTCTTGCAAAAAAGGTAAAATCGAAAATAAAACCATACAAATTAAAAGATGGTACACCCGGAGCTTTAATCGAAGATGCTTATGTGAGCAATGAAGGCATATTTGTCGTCAGGGTAAAGAGAAAAATAAGCACAGAGAAAATTGTGTTTTTCGATTTGATTGAACAGTATGATTTTAATTTTAATCGTATCGCTTCGTACCATTTTGCCAAACCGCTTACAATGACTGTTCCGACAGAACCCTATTCCCCATGGTATCATAACTTTTGTTATAAAGATGATGTCTTTTATTTTATGATTTCTCAACCCTTTGAGCAATTAATTGCGTTTAAAGTGGATAAATAAGTTCAATGAGCAGGAATAATAAATATAAAAAAGTTTTCTTTTATCTGGTGTCGATTTTATTGCCATTTATTTTATGGCTGGGTCTTGAGTTTATAGCCAATTCAATGACGCATCGTTTTGACCCGTTAAAAGTTGATCGAAAAAAACAGACGCTCTATTTAAATCAGAACTATTTTACTGATTTCTATTTGTACGATCTGGATGATTATTTAAATACATCCATATCTAATCGTGCAGTTCATTTGAAAAAGCAAGATCGTTTTCGGATTATTACATTAGGCGGTTCAACAACAGCAGGCTATCCCTATAATACACTGCCGCAATAT
>JAADGR010000158.1 GCA_013152225.1 Calditrichota bacterium | reverse complement strand
TGAAACTTTGCACGAAATCTGTGCGTGCATCCAACGTAAAAACATATTTGAATCGGTTTGGGGCTTTTGATGAGCCTTTGCAAATGGCAGTCATTATTCAAAAAATGCTCCAGCCGGAAATAGCAGGTGTCATATTTACAATAAATCCGTTAACAAATAATTCTGAATCTTTGCTTCTTGAGATTATTGAGGGAAGTGGGGAAAAACTGGTTTCCGGCGATGCCGAGCCGATGAGATTCAAAGTCGATCGCTCTACGAAACAGCTTTCCCCGCTAGCAGGAAGTCAATCAAATGGAGAGTTTCCTGCAAAATATGGTACATTGATCGATCAATTGATTGCCCGGGCATTGGAAATCGAGAACCATTTTGGTGAAGCGCAGGATATTGAATGGGCGATTTCCCGCAATAAATTGTGGATTCTGCAATCCAGGCCTGTTACTCGCGATAAAGCAGATATTGGTTTAAAAAGCGATTCTTCCGGGAGGATTTGGACGCATTACTTTTTTGCCGAAAGATTTTCTCAGCCGCTTTCTCCGCTAGGATGGTCCGTTCTTAAAAAAGCAATTGAAAAAAGTGCTTTTGCCGAGCCTTTATGGTATCTCGGGGAAGAGCGAATAGTTAAAAAAAAAGCAATCACTCGTCTTTTTTCAGGTCGCCCCTTCACCGGTTTGGATGTTTTTCACAAGCTTTATAAAATAATTCCTCTTCGCTTTATTTCCCGCGACAAAAGAGATGCTTTAATGCTTCATAACAGGGGCAGCCTTGCGATAAGCGCATATTTCAAAACCGGGTGGTATTTGTTGACGCGAATGGTATTGCGTGATTTTAACTGGATACCGTTGATAAACTTGCGAAATTGGTATCATTTTTTGGCCAGGTGTGAGAAAAAGTTAGAAATAAGCGCTAAAAATGATTTCCAGAGTTTGCAAGCGGCACAGAAAAAGTTTATAGAGTATGAGGAATTAACCGGTGAGTTTTTAGCACTGCATCGTTGGAGTATCACCTTTGCAGATATTTTTTATGTCATTCTAAAACAATTTCTGAAAATATTGGGGGATTCTGATGCGGAAAACACAGTTCGTGATTTGCTTGCCGGTTTGCCGGGGAATTTGACTGTAGAAACAAATTTACAGCTTGAAAAAGTGAGCAAAACCCTGGAAAATAATGATCAATTTAGAAAAAGTATTTCCGGTTTTTTACAGAAATTTGGTCATCGTTCGGAGAGTCTTGACATTAAGAATGCCCCATGGGGGGATAATCCACAATTGGTATTGAATTTTGCAAAGCAACTGAGCAATGAGAAAGCAAAATCTTTTGAGGCAATTTACAGGAAAAATGTTCGCAGCAGAATTGAGGCGGAAGCGCTTTGTCGTGATCTCGCAGCTTCAAAAAACCATTTTCCCAAACTCGCATATTTTATTTTTAAAAAAATATTGAAATATTCCCGTGAATTTACGCTTTTGCGCGAAAATCAGCGTGATCTTTGGCAACGGATACTCTATAAAATGCGGCATGTCGTATTGTTCACCGGCAAGACATTTTTTCAGAATGGCTGTTTAAAGGAAATTGATGACATTTTCTATTTAAACAGAAAGGAATTTCTGGCGCTTTCCAGTGATTGTAAATCAAATTCTACATTTAAAGCTATTGTTGAGAGAAGACGGCTGGCTGGCCGGTATCAACCGGGTTACGATTCGGAATTGAAGGTGTCTGAAGGGGCTTCCCTCAGGCATATCAATTCTGCTGAATTAGAGGGCTTAGGCGTAAGTAAAGGCGTCGTCAGAGGAAAGGCGCGCGTGGCGCGGACTTTTCTCGAAGCAAGTGCGGTGCAGCATAATGAGATCCTTATCTCACACTCTGCCGATCCCGCATGGACTCCGATTTACGGTGTGATTGGCGGGCTTGTCCTTGAGGTGGGCGGCATTCTTTCTCATGCTTCAATTATTGCGCGTGAATTTGGATTGCCGACAGTTACCAGTGTTAAGGGTGCGACAGAGGTTATAAAAAGCGGCGATTTAATTCAAATTGACGGAATGGAAGGAAAAGTTGATATATTGCAAAGGAGTGAGGATCATCATTAATGACGATTGAACAGGTTCTTGACATTCTTCAGCGTGATGAGAGCTTCATGCGATGCGTTACATCCTGGAAATCTTTTCCTGCCAGAGAAGCGCAATTCATGCCTTATCCTGAAGCTATTGATAAAAGGCTGGTCGATGCATTGGTGCGGCACGGAATTAAAAGCCTTTATACACATCAGGCGGCCGCAATCGATTCCATATTGCGTGGGAAAAATACCGTTATTGTGACGCCAACAGCCTCGGGCAAGACGTTATGCTATAACATCCCTGTTTTGAATGCCATTTTGCAAACAAAGGAAGCAAGGGCACTTTACCTTTTTCCTACCAAAGCGCTTTCGCAAGATCAATTGTCAGAGTTGCATCAAATTGTATCCTTGCTGCATGGAGAGATTGACTTTCCAATAAAAAGTTACACTTTTGACGGGGATACGCCGCAATCTGCGCGCAAGTCAATCCGCAGTTCGGGGCATATCGTTGTTACAAATCCGGATATGCTGCATTCCGGCATTTTGCCTCACCATACATTATGGGTGAAGCTGTTCGAAAATTTACGCTACATCGTCATCGATGAAATTCACCAATACCGCGGTGTATTTGGAAGTCACGTTGGCAATGTTATCAGAAGATTAAAAAGAATTTGCAATTTCTATGGCAGCGATCCATTGTTTATCAATTGCTCGGCAACAATTGCGAATCCGCGTGAATTAGCTGAGAATTTAACCGGCGAATCGATGGAACTGGTGGATCAAAACGGTGCCCCAAGGGGAGAGAAACATTTTATCGTTTATAATCCGCCGGTGGTGAACAAGGAACTTGGGATAAGGCGATCGTATATCAAAGAAGCGCGGAAAATTGCTGTAAAATTTATTTCACAGCTTTTGCAGACCATTGTTTTTGTTCGCAGCCGCATGAATGTCGAGATTCTGCTGACATATCTCAAAGAAGAAATGAAATTTGCTAAAAAATCGCCGCATTTGGTCAGAGGCTATCGCGGAGGTTATCTTCCCTTGCAGCGACGGGAAATCGAAAAAGGTTTGCGCGAAGGCAAGATTGTCGGTGTAGTGACCACAAACGCGCTGGAATTAGGAATTGATATCGGGCAATTGCAAATATGCGTCATAGCCGGGTATCCGGGTACAATATCGAGTACATTGCAGCAGGCTGGCCGCGCCGGGCGACGCCTGGAATCCTCGCTTGCCGTTATCGTCTCTTCATCTGCTCCGCTTGATCAGTATATTGCAAACAACCCGGAATATCTTTATTCGAAATCACCCGAAGCCGGTATTATTGATCCTGATAATTTGCTTATTCTTCTCAGTCATATCAAATGCGCAGCTTTTGAGCTTCCATTCCGCGTGGATGAGCGATTCGGTGCTCGCTTTGACGGCAGCGGCGGACTGGAAAGCACGCCGGAAATACTCGAATATCTTGCCGAAAAAAGAATCATCCATTTGTCCGCGGATAAATGGCATTGGATGGCCGAAATTTATCCCGCAGAAAGCGTCAGCCTGCGCAGTGCGGCCGAAGAAAATGTCGTCATTATTGATAAGACCCATCCTCATGAGCGCGTGATCGGAGAAATTGATCTTTTTGCCGCGCAACTCATGGTGCACGACGAAGCGATTTATATCCACGAGGGAGAGCAGTTTTATGTGGACAATCTGGATTGGGAGCGAAGAAAAGCTTATGTGCACAGCGTCCAGGTTGACCATTATACCGACGCGCAGCTTAAAGTTGACTTGAAGATTTTAGAAATATTTGAAGACAAGCAGGACAATCTTGGATCTGTGGGATACGGCGAGATTAAGGTTGCCAGTTTGGCCACAATGTATAAAAAGATCAAATTTAATACCCACGAAAATGTCGGGTGGGGCAAGATAAACCTGCCGGAACTGGAGCTGCATACATCCTCATTTTGGTACATCTTTCCGGAAAATATTGCCGATTTGCTTGAAATCGACAATCAGCAACTTGGGGATGGCCTGAAAGGCGTGGCAAATGTTTTGAGCAATGTTGTTCCCCTGTATGTTATGGGCGATCCACGCGATTTTTCTTCACAGCCTGCTGTACGCGCACCCTTGTGGCAGCGTCCTACCGTATTTGTTTGGGAGCGCTATCCGGGCGGCGTCGGTTTCAGCAAAAAGCTCT
>JAADGR010000295.1 GCA_013152225.1 Calditrichota bacterium | reverse complement strand
GAGGGGCCTGTTATCCTGGGCAAACATTTGCGTTTGCCCAATAAGCATAAGAATCGATAAAGCGAGAAAGAATCCCTGGGATTTACTTTGATATTTTTTTATATTCATAGCCATTGACCCATTTTAAGTGCGTCTGGCATTTTAAACTTCAAATCAAAAAATACTGAATGAACCGTATTTTTTCGGATTTTTCTTAATGTCTTCCGTTAAAGCTCGGAGCTCCTGCGCCAGGCTGAGAAATTCCTTGTATAAGCTCTCGTCATTCACTAAACTGCCAATTGTGCCCGTTCCCTGCAATTTGCTAATCAAAGAATCGGACCGCGCCAGCAACAGTTGCAATCGCGGGTAAAATGTCGAATCTGCGAGCATCTGTCCAACTGTGCCTTTACCCTTGCTGATTCGATCGGACATTGCGTCAACTCGACGGGATGTGTTTAACAGAGATGTGTAAAGCAGAGAATCCTGCAACATTTTGCCTACATTTCCTTTTCCGTTGGCTAAATTTTCGCTAACACCGTTCAAGTTATGCACTATCCCGGAAAGATCGCTTGCCATTCTTTCGTCAGAAATCAACTTTTTCACTGTGCCGTTTTTGTTGAGCATCTGATCGCTCATGACTCTCATATTCGAAAGTAATGAATTTAATTCTTTTACCGAAGAGGCTGCATCGGCTAACATTGCATCCATTTCAATCGAAGACTGATTGTGCAGAAAATCGCCGGGCTGTAAAGGTTTCTCAATTGGCCTTCCTAGAGAAATATCCACATATTTATCTCCCAAAATTCCCATGGTCTTTATTTTCGCAATGGAAGACTGTGTTATCAAATCGGCATAGTCTTTATCAATTTTCAAATCGACTAAAATGCCCTGTTTGTCATCAATTCGCGTGAATTCCATATTGCCAACCACGCCAACTTTCAAACCGGAGAGGGTGACGAAATTTCCGGGAATCAAACCTTCTGCTTTAGTCAGAAACAGGTATAGTGAATATTTGGAATCAAACAGTTTTTGATTCGAGCCCACAATGTAAAAAATGAAGGCAATTAAAGACAAAGCCAGTCCCAGCATTAAAAATACACTGGTTTTAAATCCTTTTTTATTGAACTGCTCCATAATTTTTTACTACTCCGCTGGAAAAGTTATTCAAAAAGTCCATATTAAATTGAGAAATCAATTTTTCGTTATTTTTAATTTCAGAAACAATTTGTCCCTGATCAAGATTTAAAATTTTGTCCATCACATTCAAAAAGAAATGAAGTTCATGACTTACAATCACCGATGTGACGTTCAGTCGTTTTTGCAAATCTTTTATTAGCTCTACTACGCGAAGAGCGGTTTGCGTGTCGAGTCCTGCTGTCGGTTCGTCGTACAGGAGAATTTTTGGATGGGTGACAATGGCTCTGGCGATGGCGACTCTTTTTCTCATACCTCCGCTCAAATGAGACGGATAATAATGCATATATTTGCCCAAACCAAGATAGTCAAGAATGTCGATCACTCTCTTTCGCGCTTCATCTCTTTCTACGTGTAGCGCCTCTTTCAAGAAAAAACATACATTCTCTTCAACTGTCAATGAATCGAAAAGCGCTCCGCTCTGAAAAACAATACCGCATTGCTGCCGGATTTTCATCAGTTCTTTTTTGTTTAACTCCGCGATGTTTTTCCCCAGCACGCGTACTGTACCGGAATCCGGACGAATCAGTCCGAGAATGAGCTTCAAAATTGTGCTTTTCCCTTCACCGCTGTTGCCGGCTAACACGGCGATCTGTCCGGCATCGATACGCAGGGATAAATTGTCCAGAATTTTTCTTTTCCCCAAGGTTAAACTGACATTCTCAAGTTCTATCATTTGAAGTTTCCATTAATAAATTGTAAGTATTATCCGCGTCAAAATAAAATCCATAAAAAGAACACCGACTGACGTGAGCACAACCGTATTCGTAGCGGCTTTTCCCAGACCTTCCGCACCACCGTGAATGGTATAGCCGTAATAGCTACTGACCAGACCAATCAGTAACCCATAAAAAGGCGGTTTAATTAATCCAATGGTTAAGTCCTTGACAAATAGACCACCGCGCATGGAAAGCCAGAAAAACTCGGAATCGATGCCCAGCCAGTGAATTGCGGCAAACCAACTGGAAATGATTCCCACTGTATCCGCGATAATGGTAAGCGGAATCATAACCACAATGGAAGCAAAGACCCGGGGCACAATTAGTCGTTTGATTGGGTCTAATCCGAATGCATTCAAAGCATCGATTTGTTCTGTAAGAACCATGTTGCCGATTTCCGAGACGATTTTTGAACCAGTGCGCGCTGCGATCATCAATCCCGTTACCATGGGACCGATTTCCCGGATAACAGAAATGGCGACAATGCGTCCCAGCAATAATTTAGCACCAAAGGGTTCCAGCTTTTTGCCCCATTCAAAAGCCAGTACCATGCTGGTGAATGATGTGGCAACAATAGCAAGAAAAAGCGCCTGAACTCCCATGATATAGAATTGGCGCGCTGTTTCTTCCCGGTAACGGAAAGCATTTCCCATTGAACTCAACGTCTTAAATGCGAATTTAAGCCGGTTTTTTATTTCAATCAAATGGAGAAATTTCAATACATCAAAGGTTAAAATTTGAGTTTTCTGATACATAGGGCAATATTATTGTATTTAAATTAAAATTTTAAAGACATATTTTTGCTTATTCACTTTCAAACTCGCGATTCCCAGCTTTCTCTATTGCCTTTTTCACATAAATAACACGCTGGACGACCGTTACGTTTGTCATTACTGCTATGATAATAAGCACAAACTTCAACAGCATATCTGGAAATAATAACCCAATTGCGAGAATGACAATTCTTTCAGATCGTTGCATTAGTCCGACCGGGCAGTCGTAATTCAGACTTTCCGCTTTTGCTTTGACGTAGCTGGCGGAAATTGAACCCAACATGGCAAAACCGATTACCAAAATAAGTCCTGGCTGATCCTGTTGAAAAAAGTAAACTCCCAGCCCCATGAAAACAAATGCTTCACTGTAACGATCCACTGTTGAATCCAATACTGCGCCGAAAGAACTGGTTAGTTTTTTTGTTGTGGCAAGTTGACCATCCAAGATATCAGCAAGCCCCATCAGGATCAAAAAAACCAACCCTAATAGTTTATGCTCTAATGCTAACAAAATACCCGCGAATATACCCAAAATGAGGCTTGAAATCGTAACAACATTCGGCGTTACATTTATTTTTATAAGCATATTTGTAAGAAACTGCACTTTTCTGACAAATAGTTTTTCCACTTTATCCGGCAGAAACCCATTCGGTGAATCTGACATGTCTGTTTCCTTGAAAAATATTTTAAGTGCCTGATTATTGTGTCCATCGGCAAAGCACACTACTTGAATAAAAAAATTCTATAAATAAGTTCTGTCTAATAAGTCACAAATTCCAAAAATTGCACAAGTTGTAAACTCATAAATCATGTTGTATTTTCCAGAGAAAGAGAAATTGATTTTACCGTCGATTTCAATAATTCCTGCACAACTTTATCTGTATCCATATCTTTGAATTTTATCACCTTTAATCTCAGGGTGATAATGATCAATAGAATGATCGGGAAAGGATAATCGATAGGAATGATATTCTTTTTTGATATAATGTGGTATATTTTTTCCATTATTTTCGGACCTTTTTCCTGAGCTTTTACAAAAAGGTCTTCCAATTCTCCCATGGTGATAATTCCCAATCGTTGAAACAACATGAGCAGATAGCGAATTGAATTCGGATCGTGCTGGATGGTTGTCTCTTTAAATCCAATTTCTCCCGCTTTATTAACAAGCCGTTGGATCTCCGGTTGATGGGTTTCAAAAAAATGTTCAAGAGTTAAGGTATTTATTTTTATCGATAGGTCGCCGTTTTTGTATTTTTCCAGTTCTTCACGAGCTTTGGCCGCCAGTTTTTTCTTAATAGATAAAAACTGGCTATCAGCTAATTCAAACAATGCGCTGAGTTGAAAAATTTCTCTTTGAACATTTCTGGGAATTTCTTCGGCCGTTTTGTATCGAATTTTATGATCGATAGTTGCCCAGGCATGCTGAACAACAGTCCTGATTTGAACTTCAAAAACAATATCCTTGAATTTATCTAATGCCATCGGATAGCTTGAACGTGGCGATAGAGAGATTTTATAATGGAGCGAGGAATACCCAAATTGATCTGGCGAGCGATTATACGACTCATATTC
>JAADGR010000078.1 GCA_013152225.1 Calditrichota bacterium | reverse complement strand
ATCCTGAGCAAAAGTCTTTGAGTTAACAGATTTGGGACCAGAATGATTTTTTCCTCCCTTGTTCAAAAAGGCTGCAAAAATTCCGTCGGCATTTTCCGGGACAAAATTTTGGCCCAGATCATTTGCATTCGCTGTTTCAAAATCACTCGCTGTAGGATCAAAAGTAAAATCAATAATTTTTAGCGGGACTGTTTTTGTGCTGCCTGGATTCATGCAATCAGCCAAAGCATTTAATCCGGAAAACAGATGGAAATTGGCATTCTCTAAAGAAGGACGAGTTTCCTGACTCGAATTCTGCAAATCCAGAATGGAAGCAAAAGGCCTTTCCGCGACAGAATGCCTGGCCGCATTTTTTACAATCCCTTTTGCAGAGAGATTGCCGGAAAACAGAAATTGTAGAATATTCTTTTGCATCGATTCGTTCAACTCTTTTTCTTGTTGTTTTTATTACCAAGAATCATAACCTGACAAACTTTGGCTGCCTGTACGGGTTTCATTGCTTCTAATATTTTTGCCGAGGAACGCTGTCTCATTTTGAGTAAAATCTTTGCCGCAATAGCGGGCTCAAAGCCAGCCAAAATAACGGCAGCTTTTGCAGGTTTCATTGAACTGTAGATTTTGGCGTTGCTGCTGATAGCGGCGTCCTGTATCGTCGGTTGCTGTGTACTATCCGCTTTGACTGTCTTTTGCTTTATTATTTTGGGTGGAGCTGGGGTCGTATCCAGCAGAGCAGCCTGTTGCAAATCCTCAAGTTCTTCCTTCATCTTTTTTTGTTCTATTGGAATCTCCTTCAGCATAGTCCAGAGATGATCGATCTCTCTTTGGCGCTGGGTATTTTCCAATTCTAAAATTTTGATCTTGTCCTCCGTTGAAATCAAGTTATCTTCAGGAATCGTATCGAGCACAACCTCTTTATGTGCTTCTTTTGTTGAATCAACAAAAGTTGAATCGACGACTGTGCCGATAGCCGTCTGGTCTTTTTTAACTACATTATCATTGCGCATCGTTGTAAAATACCACAAGAATAATAGCGTAAAGAAAAAAGAAGAGATAATGACAACACCATAAATGAAAATGTTTTGAGACAAATTCTTTGATTTTTGATCCTCTGTCTCTTCTAAAGTATTTTCCTGTTTCTCAGCCATGCCTTGATTCTTAATATTTTGAATTCATTGTTGCGTATTTAATCACAGCAACCTCATCTATAGCTTTTTGTTCACTTTTTTCAACTTTTTGCACATATTCTTCATGACGTCGTTCCCGTAATTTTTCAATAACCTTTGTGGATCGTCTTGCCTGTAGCAGAGATTTCCTGGATTGATCCAGTTTTACTCTCACAATTTTTACCCGCTCTTGCTGTTTTTGGCATCGCCACCTTTGGCCGTCCAGGGTTGTGTGCAGAAGCGCGAGAACACCGGGATTAAATTCCTTTTCCTGCGTTTTTTTCAAAATGGCGAGGGCTGTTTGTTTTTTTTCTTCCATTTTCTGCAGTCGTTCATTCTCAGCCTCCTCAAGCCGGATTGCCGCAGCCATCTCGCGTTGTTTTAGTTTTTCTTTTATTTTTCGCGTACCAAGGACGCGTTCGAGAGGAAAACTGAATTTTTTCATATTTGCATCAATTCAAAAAAATATTTTTTAAAGACTGTTTACTTGACATAAAATCGGATTTTTCAAAAATACCCTGACGCAGATGTAACCGCACGTTTTCGATATAGCGCAAAGCATAGTCTATCGTCGGATTGTTGCCGCGCACATAAGCGCCAATATTAATCAAATCTTCGGCTTCCTCAAAAGTGCTCAAAACTTCCCGTGCCTTTGCTGACAACGCATTATGTTCATCATCCACAATATCGACCATAACGCGGCTCACGCTATTCAAAACATCAATCGCCGGATAATGATTTTTGCTCGCCAGTTTGCGCGATAAAACCAGATGCCCGTCAAGGATAGAGCGAACAGTATCCGCCACAGGATCATTCATATCATCGCCTTCAACCAGGACGGTATAAAAGCCGGTGATCGTGCCTTTTGCGGACATTCCACTTCGCTCCAAAAGTTTTGGCAAAAAGGCATACACCGAAGGGGTATAGCCTTTTGTCGTAGGCGGTTCGCCAATTGCAAGCCCGATTTCCCGCTGAGCCATTGCCACACGTGTCACTGAATCCATCATCAAGACGACGTTTTTTCCCTGATCGCGAAAATATTCAGCAATTGTAGTGGCTATGAGCGCACCACGGATTCTTAAGACAGCCGCCTGGTCGGAAGTGACGACCACAACGACGGACTTTTTCAATCCCTCTTCACCAAGGTCGCGTTCGATAAACTCGCGAACTTCGCGGCCGCGTTCGCCAATGAGCGCAATGACATTCACATCGGCAGAACTGTTGCGCGCGATCATTCCAAGCAACACACTTTTGCCTACGCCGCTGCCGGCAAAGATTCCTATTCGCTGTCCCTCGCCACATGTAACCAGACTGTCAATCGCGCGAATGCCTGATGTCAATGGCTGTGTAATGCGCGGCCGCGACAAGGCCGGCGGCGGATCGCGATAGATAAAAACCGGCGATAAATCCTGAACAGGCCCTTTTTCGTCGATCGGCCGGTTGAATCCGTCGATGACCCGGCCCAACAGGTTTTCACCCACGCCAATATACATTGGCTGTCGGGCAGACTCGATTTCGCAACCCGTTCCGATCCCGGTCGTATCTTCAAAAGGCATTAATAATATTTTGTGACCCCGAATCCCGACAACTTGAGCTGCCTTTTTTTGATGATCCCCGCGGGATGTGATCCAGCAAACATCGCCAACAGAAACATTTGGTCCTCGTGACTCGACTAACAATCCGGAAACATTGGTAACAACGCCTTTGCAGCGAATGGTATCGCATGTTTCCAAAGCGTTTAGCATTTGGAATAATGGAATTATGTTTTGCGTGTTTTGCATTAGATCTGCACTGTTCCTTCTTTTTTGACCAGAGGACTGTCCACACTCTCTGCGAGGACTTGTTCAACCAATTTCATTTGACTTTCTATCGTTGCATCGATAATTTCATTCGCACTTTTTATGATACATCCGCCTCGTCCAATGCCGGATTTTGCTTCCAGCTTCCAGCCGTTCACACTATCCGTTTTTGTAATTTCATCCCAATATTTTTCTATTATTTCTCTGTCTTCGGGATTAACTTGTATGACAACATTCGTGTCTTCATCCATTCGCTGCAATGCCTTCTCAACAGTTGCGCGAACTATATTCGGATTAACATCCAATTCTTTATCGATAACTTTTTGCGCCACAGCCAGGGCAAGAGTGATGACATTATTCTCAACGGTTTTCATTCTTTTTTCCACCATCCCGAAATGCATCTCAATCGACTGGTTAAAGGTTTCGAAAAGCTGTCTGATTTCTTCAAGCTGTAACTGCTCAGCAGCTATTTGCTCTGCCTTTTGGGGAGAAATCCCTTTGCCAAAAAAATGATCGCCGGCACCTTGTCTCGTTTTTTTGTTTTCCGATTCCATCGCAGAACTTGTACTTTGACCAAATTCTTCTTCTGCCCACTTTACCATTTTAACGGGTCGCGTTAAGACAATAGTTTCTTTAAACATAAACTTCCTCTTCCGCGCCTGTGGGTATTTGGATTTCATCAGCTTCGGATAGTTCCTTAATTTTCATTGCAATCTTTTGCTGCGCTTCCTCAACTTCGCGCAAACGTATCTTGCCTAAATATTCGATCTCTTCCTGTAACATTTCCTGCGCCCGTTCCGACAAGTTTTTCATAACCTTGTCCATCATTTCCGGTTTCGTTACTTTAAGCGAGACCGCAAGTTCTTTGTTGTCAACTTCACGTAAAAGTTTTTGAATATCTTGATCATCGAGCCGCAAGATCAGATCAAATACAAACATTCGTTTTTCAATTTCTTCCGCCAATACGGGGTCCTGGGCGCTAATCGCTTGTAACGCTCTTTTCTCAACAACCCGCCCCACATGATTGAGAATATCCGCCGTCTTGTCAACTCCACCTACTTGTGAATGCCGAACTTTTAAGTTCATCGTCGAGGAAAGGGCCTCTTCGACATCCGATACTAACCCGGTTTCTATTTTATCCATTTGTGCGATCCGGGCAATGATATCATCAGACAGATTCTCATCAAGTTTGGAAATAATGTCTCCGGCAAAGCTGGTATCAATTTGCGACAAAATGAAAGCGACTGTCTGGGGGTGTTCATCCTTCAGCAACCCCATAAGCTGATCGATATCGACCTCAGAGATATCATGCAGACCGAGTATTGAAGAACGCCTGCCTACACGTTCCACAATTTTGCTGGCGTAATCCGGCCCAAAAGCCTCCGAGAGCACTTCTTTGGCATAATCCGCACCGCGTTGGGTTATAAAATTCTGCGCCATGATCATTTCACTAAATTCCTTGGTCACCGCTGTAATTTGTTCCGACTTTACCGTGCCGATATTGCTCATTGCCAGTACAAGAAATTCGCGTTCTTTATCTCCGAGTTCACGAAAAATTTGGGCAGAAACTTGTGTCCCAAGACCAAACATCAGTGTCGCAGCTTTTTTCAGTCCGTTGTGTTCTAGTGCACTTTTTACATCCAGGTTCTGCAACTTATTCCTCCGCCATCCAAGATCTGATTAAATTTGCTGTTTTAGCAGGGTGAGTAGAAATAAAGTCAATCACCGTTTCCTGTAATTCGTTCCCTCCTCCAAATTTGGCTTTTATTATTTGGTAGGGATCATTTTCTTCTTCCCCGCCCATTCCTTTCCTCCCTGTTCCGGCTTTCAATGGTGGAACACCTCGCCTCTCGTTAACAGGGCTAAAAATAAATGACTTTGCTTTGTTAAACTTGGATCTTATAACTAACAGACTGACCAAAACGATGAGTACAATAACTCCTTTTTCAATCAAGGGAGCCCATTTTTCTAAAAGCTCAAAAGTTTTGGGTTGTACATCGTCAAGCCAATCCTGCTGTTCAAAAGGCATATTTTGAATATCCAACTGATCCCCACGGCTTTCATTCAGTCCTACAGCATTTCTTACCAGAGCGGCCAGCTTTGCGAGTTCTTCTTTAGAACGAGGCTGATATATCTTTTCCTTCTTTCCATCCGTTGTTGTCGTATCTCTCAGACGACCGTTCACCAGAACAGCAACAGACAGGCGCTTGATGCTCCCGCCCTGATCAATTTCGTGCTCGATGGATTTTGCAAGCTGATAGTTCGTGATGGTGTGCTCCGAGCCATTCTCTCCACCTGAAGCTGAATCTGATACGGTTTGATTTTCAATTTCCTCGCTCAATACGACGGCCTTGTCCGGATCATAACTTTCGTTGGTTTTTTCAAATTTGCGAAAGTCAACATCGGACGTAACCCGCACAATGGTATTCCCAGGTCCGAGAACACGATCGAGCATTGACTGCGCCTTGTCCTCCAAATACGATTCAATACGATTTTTCATGTCGAGTTGCCCCTCATGAAGTCCCGCAAAAGAATCGGCCGAGTTATTCTTTGTCAGCACATTGCCGTGACTATCCACGATTGTTACATTGTCCGTTTTCAGTCCTTCGATACTTCTGGCAACGAGAAGGGTGATCCCTTTGATTTGCTGATTGGTCAAACTCAAACGGCCTCGCAGAGAAAGAAATATTGAAGCAGTCGGCTCTTTCTGATCTTCTTTGAAAAGACGGTCTTTGGGGAAAACAATGTGCACTCGCGAACTCCTGACTTCCGACATAGCTTCAATAGTCCGGGCGAGTTCGCCTTCGAGCGCACGACGATAATTAAGTTTTTGCACAAACTCTGAAACGCCGATATCTTTTCTGTCAAATATTTCGTAACCCAGGTTTGTGCTGGCAGGTAAATTTTTCGCTGCCAACTTCATTCGCCACATGTAAACTTTTTTTCTCGGAACCATAATGCCCCGACCGCCTTCAACTATCTTATAGGGCACATTATTGCTGCCTAATTCATCAACAACGTCCTGTGCATCTGCCGGGGCAAGGTCAGAAGCGAGAATAACGTATTCAGGTTGAGTTGCCCATTTAATAATTGCTACCATGCCCACAACAGTAATCAGGAGAACGAGTGCCATTGTCAGACGTTGAGCATAAGACAGATTTCTAAACGGTACCAAAGCACGCAGTTTTATTTTTTCAACTATTTCTGCCATAAATCCTTTCTCTTTACTAATTATCAAAAAACACTACATTTGAACCCGCATCATTTCGCGGTACGCTTCGATGAGTTTATTTCTTACTTCAAGAACCAATTCCAGGCTAACACTCGCTTTTTCAGCCGCAATCATCACCTCATGGATGTTTTCTATTTCACCATGGGCAAATTGGTTGGCTACCTTTCCAGCATTAAGTTGAAGATCGTTAACCTCACCCAGCATTTTATTTATCTGTTTGCCAAAGCTGTTGTCGTCACCCTTCTTTTTAATATCTTTGTTATCAACCTTGGGTGAGGCAGGCTGATTTAGAACAGAGTTTATGGCAGTGATAGAGTTCATATTCAAGTCCTGTTACTAACTTTTTCGTTCAGGACATCAAGTCCAGTTTCTTACCAATTGAAAGATCGTTTAAAGAAAAATCGGCGGATTTGTACGCAGCAGCTCCCCATTTGGCCCCATTCTCCGGAAATATCTGCCGCAACATCGCTCTTTCCTCCGCTGAAATAACGTCGCTCAACGCTGAAGGCATGCTGCTGTTTTCCGCTTTGTGTAAAGTGGTTACTGCCTGCTTTGCACCCGCTTCATGAGTTGCACGAATCTGCGATTTTTGCACCGACTTTTGAACAGCATTCGACTTTTGCGGCTGTATCCCCTTGCTCTTCCCTCTCCGGTTTTCGACAGAGGGCGTTTCGGTCAAGTATCGAGTGTAAACTTGCGACTCTATTTTCATTCCTGTTCCCTTTATAAATTCCGTTAGATTTCCAGCGCTTTTTTGAACATATCCTTTGCAGCACCCAATACTGTGGCATTCGCCTCGTAAGCCCTGGCGGCAGACATCAGATCAACCATCTCTCCGATGGTATCAATATCCGGGACTTGGACATAGCCATCCTCATTCGCATTCGGATTCTCAGGGTTATAAATGAGTTTCGTGCGTTGTTGAGCGGATTCAACAATTTCAGATCCAACACCTCTCATCTCATCGACCCCGCCAAGGGAGGAACGAAAACCCTGAAATTGAGAATCGGAATGGCGCAGCAGAGCAAGCTTGGCCTGATGGATGAGGCGTCCGAAACTATTTCTTCCATCATAAGAGATAAATCGTACCTGCTTCCTTTTATAGGGTTTGCCGGTTTTGCTGTCCACACTTTCTGCATTCGCCAGATTCTCTGCCCTGACCTCAAGATTCTTTCTTTGTGCAGAGAGCCCTGAACCGCTAATATCAAAAACGCCAAATATTCTTCCGATTCCCATTTTTCAATTCTCCACAGTTATTATCTGCCTTTTACAACCAAATGTAAAGCTCTGAATTTGCCTGCCAGCATTTTAGAAGTAGCTGCATAATAAAGTTGGTTCTCGGCAGACTTGGCCATTTCCATATCAACATCCACATTATTTTCACCACTGCGCAATTCTGCCGAATTATCCTTTACAATGGGCGGCCTGCCTTCAGGCACGGTCTCACCGATCGGAATGTGCCTGGCATCTGTTCTCTCTCCAACAACAGCCCTTTTGCTTTCCGATCTCAGAATCTGAGAAAAATCGACATCCTTTGCTTTATATCCCGGTGTTGCGATATTTGCAATGTTTTCGGCAATTGTCCGCTGTCTTTCACCGGAAGCACTGAGCAAACGGGAAAATCCAGGAATGTTGAGTTTTTCAAAAATAGCATCGAACATAATAAACCCTTTTGATTAGAACCTATTACTCACATACTAAAAAGGCAAGACGTGTGCCACTTTAGCGGGTCACACGTCTTGCCTAAGATCTCTTGTTTTATTTATGATTATAAACGAGGAATAATGAGACTGTTTTCGCAGATATTCTTAAAAAGGGAAAAAAGTTACACCGTATGGGTATTTTCTTCCCCCACCCGATCACCGTATTCATTGAGTTTGTTGCGGAGGGTCTTGGCTGTAATACCAAGAACGTTGGCTGTTTTGCTTTTATTGTGACCGTACTTTTCCAGAGTTTTCATGATCAACTTTTTTTCCGCTTCGTAAATTGTCAAATCATCTTCAGTTTCAAACAGGTACTGAATGAGGTCGCCATGCTCGTCTGAAAATTGCAGATCCTCAGCCCGAATCACATCGTTGCTGGATGTCACAATGGCTTTTTCCAGAGTATTTTCCAACTCGCGAACGTTTCCCGGCCAGTCATAATGGACAAGTCTTTCTATTGCTTTGGACGAAAGTTTTTTGTCCAGTCCAAAATCCTGGCAGATTTTTTGAAAAATATCATGAACCAGAAACGAAATGTCTTTGCTGCGTTCTCTCAAAGGCGGAACATTAATTTTGACAACATTTAAACGGAAATAGAGGTCTTTACGAAAGCGTCCTTCCATGACTTCTTTACGCAAATCACGATTCGTGGTTGCCATCACCCGCACATCAACGCGGATATTTTGATTACTTCCCAATCTTTCAAAACTTTTGCTCTGTAAAACCCTCAGCAGTTTTGCCTGCATGGGCAAACTGAGCTCCCCGATTTCATCAAGCAAAAGCGTGCCGCCGTTCGCTTCTTCAAAACGGCCTTTTCTTCGCAAATGAGCGCCGGTAAAGGCGCCCTTTTCGTATCCAAAAAGTTCACTTTCAGCTAAAGTATCTGGCAGAGCGGCGCAGTTAACTTTTACATAAGGACCTTTGTTACGATCACTCGCGAAGTGAATTGCATCCGCCACAACCTCTTTCCCAACACCCGTTTCACCTTCAACCAGAATCGTCGCACGAGTGGGCGCAACCTTACAAATGAGGTCAATAATCCTCTTCATTTGCTCCGCCCTGCCCAGATGTTCTAGCTTCTTTTTTCTATCATCACTACTTTTTTCATCTTTATTGTTTTTCCGAAAACTGAGCGCCTGACGAATAACAGAATGTATGTCTTTCATAGAATAGGGTTTGGTCAGATAATTGAAAGCACCTTTTTGCATGGCTTCCACTGCATTCTCAATAGAACCGTAACCCGTGCCAATGAC
Source organism: Calditrichota bacterium (assembly GCA_013152225.1). Taxonomy (GTDB): domain Bacteria; phylum Zhuqueibacterota; class Zhuqueibacteria; order Residuimicrobiales; family Krinioviventaceae; genus Hydrothermomicrobium. The sequence continues at coordinate 11,609 of JAADGR010000078.1, read as the reverse complement.
AACATCCGTATTCGGATTCTTTTTTTTCACGTATTCCAACACCTGCAAACCGCTGACCTGCGGTAATTTCAAATCTGTAAAAACAAGATCATATTGCTGTCTTGCCAATGCATTCAAAGCGCGTTTTCCATCGGATACGCTGGTAATTGTACAATCTGTTTCTTTTATTGCAATTTCAAGGAACCGCCTTACAATTGGATCATCTTCAACTACCAATACATTTCCACGTCCCTGCATCGTCACCTCCCGCATAAATTGGTAAATTTATTTTGACCAGTGTACCTTTATTTTTTTCACTTTCGATATGAATCGTTCCGCTATGAAAATGGATATAATTTCGCGCAATAACAAGGCCCAAACCGCGTCCTTCATGTTTGGTTGTAAAAAACGGGATAAAAAGGTTTCTGAACACTCTTTTATCCATTCCGGTTCCTGTATCGCGAATAGTGATTCGCGCCATTTTACTGTCGTGATCGGTGTTTTCTTTTTCCACACTAACCCATATTTCACCGTCCTGCCCAAGTGCATAAACAGAATTATCAAGAATGTTATAAAGTGCGTTTTGCAGCAAAATCATATCTACTTTTGCACCCATTTTTTCATTATCACTAATAAAATGATAGCTGATATTTTTCGCAGAAAAAAACTGCTCAACGACTTGTCTAACAAATTCCGTCAATTCGATGAGCATAAATCCGGGGCTTATTGGACGGGTTAATAAATATAAATCTTCTATAAAACTATCAATTCTCCGTATGCACGAGTCAATGGTCTTAAATTTCGCATCATCAATTCTGCCAGACAAATCTTCTTTTAGTAAAGAGACTGTACTTGCAATGCCAGCCAGCGGATTCCTGATCTCATCAGCTATTGTCGCTGCCATTTGTGATAAGACGCTGCCATGATCAAGCTCATTGGTTTCGAGATAAAGTTTGGAATCACTCATTATTTTTGCACTATCGACCATGAATTCTTTTACTCGAAAAAATGAAATGATAGTTCGTGATTTCACACAATTTTTAAATATGTGAATAAAAATATTTAGATTAATTGGAATTTAGAGCTACCCGGGTGTGAACGTTTTTGTGCTTTGCTTATATCTCAATCGGGTCTGGGAAAAACAGAAAATCAGTTATGATCTGCGTTTTTAAAAGCATAGGCAAAATTCAAGCGAATAACTTCACCACAAGAACAAGTGATTTCTACACCTGTTATCATATCATCGTCACTGATATATTTGATTTCCGGTCTCTGATTTACCGTAGTTGAATCTTCCGGCTGTTCTTCGGTACCCGGCTCATTCGCTGTTACAATGACGTCGTGATGTTTTAGTATTCTGGATGTGATGTTTGTCTTTGAAGGTTGTTTAATGGAATTTGACAGCCACTCGGTGAATTCCGTAAAGTTCGTTGTATTCGATTCTGTTCTCTGCAACTGCTGGACTCCTGTGGTTTTATGCCAGGCATTGTCAATGTTTTTAACGCCTTCATCTTGAGAATTTTTTCTTTTCAACTATCATACCATAATTACTTCTAAACCTGCAAAAATAGCATTGCCCTAATATATTATTATTAAGGCAGTTCCGAACAGATCAAGTTTCACGTTATTGTTGATAAGCAAAGGATTGGACAGCAAATTGGTGCCTTTATGCCACATTGTATACTGCACGCCACACTTTTTTTAGAACAAAGCAATCAAATGCGTACGACAGTCAGACTAATCACTTTCTTCGCACCAGCCATGCGAAGAATGCGGGCACATTCATTCATCGTACTGCCGGTTGTAAAGACATCATCAACAAGAACAATATTTTTGTTTTCGATGTTTGCGGCTGGATTTAACCTAAAAGCACCGGTGACATTTCGAAGACGCTCTTCTCTCTGCATTTTGGCCTGGGGTTGTGTATATCTGGTTCTGATGAGAGCATCATTCCAAACTTTTATTTCCAATTGATCCACGGCAGCTTTTGCCAGGAGATAGGATTGATTAAAGCCCCTCTCTCGCAAACGCTTCGGATGCAAAGGAACGGGAATCATGGCATCAATGCTTTCCAGCCAGGGTTCTCCGGCAAGCACTTTTGTCATATCGCGGCCAAATGGTTTTGCGAGTTTCGAAAATCGCCTGTATTTTAAGTAGTGAACAAGCTGCTGTGTTGCGGAGCTATATTTAAAGAGGGCGAGAGAACCGTCAAACCACCATTTTTCCCCGGGTTTTCTTTTTAATTGATCGCACGTAAGAAAAGGAATTTCGAGTTCTTGCTGCTGAGACCAACATTTTTGGCAGACGATATTCTCATGGGGTTTAAGATAAGATTCACAAAGGATACAGTAAGGCGGGTAAATAAAATCGACAAACTGGCGTAAAAATGAAAGGGCCGCATTTTGCAGAAAAGCAATAATGCGGCCTTGATTTATTGTTTCTGATTTCGGCATACCAACCGACTAAAAATGGTAAGCAAAAACGAGCTTGGGCTCGATTCTTTCCTGTGGCTTATAAACGTGACTGCCGGGTTCGGTTTCAACAAATGTCCAGATATAATCCATATATAAAATCAGATACGGTTTAATTTTATAACCGAGTCCGACCCTTGCCACACTACGATTATCCAGGGTAAGCACATCATCAATTGTTTCTACACCCACTTTATCATAAGTTGCATGCGCGGCAACAGCCGGGACTGCATCGGGTGCATCGGCAGCAAGGTGAAGAGCGCCGCTTTTCTTTTGCTTATCCAGACGGGAAAACATGCCCAGCAATCGTACTTTGTTTCCCAGCAATCCGCCATAAAGTCCGCCGAAAACGCCTTTTGTTTCAGCCAGCCCAATCAGTTCATCCGTTTTATGAAGCTCGACGCCGTTCTCGATCTGGAAACGATAGATTTCATAAAAGGGATCAAAGAAAGAAGGCATAAATTCTTTGCCTAGCCAGCGGCGTTCCAGTTTTGCAGATATGTCAAGCAAACCAAAAAGATTTCCCAGGGATGTCATAATACCGGCGGCACGACCGCTGCCAAATGTGCGGGATTCGCCTTCGAGAGAACTATATCCGGCAATCTGTGCCCAATCATAGTAAAGCGTCGTTTTAAAAATGCGGGTTCTGATAATAGGTAATTCAACATCCCCCCCATATACCGACACACCATCATCCGTACCGGACCATGTATCGGGATCGAAATCGTGAACAAATGTAGCGCCAATGGCAAAATTTCTGATGATTGGAATGGCCAGAGTATGAAGCGGCCGATAATAAACACGACCACCAACAATTTCCGCACGTCCCAGGTTGCTTGCCACACTCTCAAAGCCGAACTGACCAAAATCGAGATCAAAAGCAAGTCCGATTTTGCGTTCATCGTAGCTGGCTTCATTGGTGTAGTAATTCATAATAAAGCCATGCCCCAACTGCGCGGCATCCAATGTTCCGATACGCGCATAAACCGGATCCCATTTGCGTCCGTAGCGGAGATAGCGAATCAAGCGAAAATAATCATAACCAGAATCCCAATCTTTTGCACGGATACTCCCGGTTTTGGTACTGTACAACAAATTGACGTTCAGGCCGATTCCAAATTTTCCAAAAGCCAATTCAGGACGAAAATTGATAGAAAAGTAAGTCTGATTATCGATGACAGAAACACCCATACCACCCATGATCAAACCGCCTTCAGTTCCCATGTAACCTAATCCGCCATCCGCCATTTGTGCCCTGGGAGCAACGGAGAAAGCAAGGATAAGGATTGCTGTAAACAGCATCATTTTTTTCATGATGACTCTCCTCAAAAGGTTTGCATTCCAATTAACGACTTACTTTTACAATAATTCACAAATATATCAGTTGTTACAAGTCACATTCCACAAAGTTAATGGACCAGCCCGTTTATCACCAAAGGTCATCCATTCCGGGCGGAATATCAAAATGAGTAGCCCATTGAAAATGTCCCTGGCCTCCCTGCGCGGCCATATCCATTGAGAAGAGACGTTTATGCTCCAGTTCCTCGGCCGCGAGATATTGAAACATTTCCCTGGCAGCACTGCTCTTTGCTTTCAATGCCGCATTACGATAAAAGTCATAAGCCTTTTGTTCCGCTTGCATTGCCAGTTCAATTGCTTCCTCAGTGGTAATGTCGGGAGAAACTTTGTGCATTCCAATTTCAGAACCCGAAAGATTAGCAGTGGGTTTCCGACCGCCGGAAATTTTTTCAAACATTTCCGAAAGCTGGTCGAAATGTGTTTCTTCAATAGTTGCAAGATATTTGAATTTGTTGCTTACTTTTTCGCTGTTAATCATCTCTGCAACACCGGAATAAAAGTCTTGAGATCCCTTTTCCCGGGCGATAGCCATTTCCAGGGCCTCGAGGACATCCAAATCTTTTTCTTCATCAGGCAGGAATCCTGTTGTAAGCGCTTCGAGAATGGTCTCGTTAAAAGCAGGCAGATCATCCGGTTTACGAGATGTGATGAGTTGCCCATCAACGTGAACTTGCTCATCCACCCATTTGCCTCCGACATTTTGAATATCGTCACGAATACCTTCATAACTGGTAAGGGTCACGCCTTGTAATAATTTTGCAGAAATAAGAACTTGCGGCCCATGGCAAATTGCCGCGAGAGGTTTACCCGTTTTCCAAAAGTCCTTCACAAATTTAATCGCCTTCTCATTCAGACGTATCCTTTCCGGCGCACCTCCTCCGGGAATGATGACAGCGTCATAATCTTCCACTTTGAGAGTATCTATAGTTTTATCGGGCCGGAGAGTTATTTTGCCATACTTTCCCTGCAATTCCGAATCATCGAGACCAACTAAATCCACAGTTGCATTTTTTGCGACTAAAAAATCACGGGGTATGGTTGCCTCCTCATCGTGAAAATTGGGGCCGATCAATATTGCTATTTTTTTCCCTGAAAGCATATATCCTCCTCTTGGTGAAAATAGCAGGCTTTTTAGCCCATTCTGTTCGGATCGAGATATAAGAGTTCATCGCGCAGTTTCGCTGCCCGTTCGTACTCTTCCCGGGCAATGGCCTGCTCTAGTTCCTGCGTCAGACGTTCGCGTTCGGAAAGCGGCTTTTTGCCTTTGATTTCTTCGGCCCACTGTTGCAAAAAGTCCACTTCAAACTGCTCCTCACCTATGCGATCAGCGTACTTTTCGTAAAAAGCCCGGATTTGAGAAATTGCACGCTGAACAATACCCAGCGCCTCATCATAATTCGATTTCTCCATGCTCAAAGAGGCCAGAGCCCGAGCATGCATCATGACAACATAGGGACGATACTGCTCAAAGGACCATTGGATTTCATCATTATCGGAAAATTCTGACACAAAATCAAATACACGAAGGTTGCGGCTTGTATCACGTGCAACACGCGCAAAGTCTCCCAATTTCATTAAAGCAAGGTATCGATGGTAAAATTGGATAGCCTCCTGTTGCAAGAATAAACAATCCAGCGCAGAAAGCACAAACTTTTCCTCCATCTTTCCAGCCCTGAACAGCTTTTGCACCTTTCTTTCATAATAACTGAGATAAGAGTCGCATTTATGGGGACGGCGTCCGTCCGGTCGGCCATCTAATTCCATCTGCAAAATACCGAGGTCAAGACGCATCTGCAACTTTTGTTTTCCATCGACACCATCAATGATCCGTACGTTAATATCGTTGGGAGTATACTTCCAGTTCCGCAAAATGGGGCCGATATCGTCAGACATTAATCCTCCGAAAAAATCACTTGAATCATCTTTAAAACTTGTCAAAAAAGACCTTTTTAAATTATGTCACTCTCATTTTTATCACCTGATTTAACCCCTCGACATCCGAATTGTTTCTGGAAGAATTTCAAAAAAGTTGATTACAATCTATCGAAAATACATGATCGCATTCCTGAAAATCGCTACGCCATCTCCTTCCTTCGACAAACCATTTCTTGTCCACAAAGGATTATTTGTCGGATCGATATGGCGTTCCGGATGCGGCATCATGCCCAGCACCCGACCCGTAGGATCGCAAATGCCGGCTATGTTTTCAACAGAGCCATTGGGATTTGAAGGATATTCTATTATACTGTCATCCATCGCAGAATACTGAAAAACAATTTGCTTATTTTCTTTCAACGATTCCAGCACGCCCTCATTTTCAGGAACAAACTTTCCTTCTGCGTGTGCAACAGGATAATAAACTTTATCCGGCATGTCGCGGGTAAAAACGCACGGGGAATCATTAATCTTCAAATAAACCCAACGGTCTTCAAACTTGCCGGAATCATTGTGAGTCAGCGTAATCGATTGATCTGCCTGAAAATCGACACCCGGCAATAAACCTGCCTTAACTAACACCTGGAAACCATTACAAATTCCGATAATCAACTTTCCGGCGCCGTGAAACTCCAGCAGAGCGTCGGCCAGTTTATATTTAAGCTCATTGGCAAGTATTTTTCCAGCCGAAATATCATCACCATAGGTGAAACCGCCGGGAATGGCGAGGATTTGGTAATCCTGCAGTTTGACTTCACCGGAAAGAAGGCGATTGACATGAACCAGATCGGCCAGACCGCCGCTAAAGTCAAATGCAAATTTTGTTTCCTGGTCGCAGTTCGAACCGGCTGCGCGCAGAACAAGTATTCGAGGAACCATTTATGACCACCTGAGAGTTTTTTGCCAGGATTCTTTTAAATTTGTTATATTTTCTTTAATAATTATATTTTCGTCAAGACCAAATACGACCAGATTTTTATCGTCCATTACCCTACCGATCGCAGCAAATGGAACGTTCTCCATTTTTTCTTCAAAAGCGATCTTTGCGTCAGGGGCCACTTCCACAATGAAGCGGCTGTTGGATTCGGAGAAAAGGGAAATATCATTACGTATCACGTCATCAGTTTTCGGTATTTTTTGCAGAGAGATTTCGGCTCCGTACCCTCCGGCAAATGCCATTTCTGCAATTGCGACGCCGATTCCGCCTTCGGAACAATCATGGCAGGCGCGAATCAATCCGGCGCTCGTTGCCTCTGAAACTGCTGTAAAAATGCGCAGAGCGCTCTCCGCATCGACGGTCGGCACAGCGGGATCGCTGGCCTTATGCATTTCGTAATAATGTGAGCCGCCCATTTCATTTTTCGTCAGACCAACAATATAGAGTAAATTTCCCGGCTGTTTCAAATCCATGGAAACAGCTTTGCGGGCATCCTCCATAATTGAAATTGCGGAAATAAGCAGCGTCGGGGGAATGGCAATACTTTCACCATCCTCGGTTTTAAATTCATTGTTCAGACTGTCTTTGCCGGAAATGAACGGCGTACTAAAAACTTGCGCCATATCGTAGCATGCCTGAGCAGCACGCACCAGGCTGCCAAGCCTGTCCGGCTTGTCCGTATTGCCCCAGCAAAAATTGTCGAGCAAAGCTGTTTCTTCAAGACTTCCACCCACAGCGATAATGTTACGGATGGCCTCGTCAATAGCAGAAGCCGCCATCCAGTACGGATCAATCAGCCCGTATTTTGGATTGAGGCCGTTGGAAAGAACAATAGCTTTGTAGGAATCCAGGCGCGGTCGCGTGATGCTGGCGTCGCCCGGGCCGTCCGTAGCTTCGCCCACCAGGGGCTTGAGAACGCTTCCCGCCTGAACCTCGTGGTCGTACTGACGAATGACCCACTCTTTGCTGCACACATTCGGAGCGGACAGAATTTTATGCAAAAAAGGTGTCAAATCATTGGGCTCATTAAATGCAGATTTGGCTATTTTCGGCGCTTGCCAAACGGCTTGGCGGATAATACGCGGCATGCCGTCATGCAGAAAATCCATGCCCAATTCACCGACCGCCTGGTTATTGTAGCGCAGGCGAATTTTTTTATCATCTGTGGTTCGGCCAATGACCGTGGCTTCAACATCTTCACTTGCAAAGAGTTCCAGCGCCTCATCCACCTTTTCAGGCGGCACAAAAATGACCATTCTCTCCTGCGCCTCGGAAATCCAAATTTCCATATAAGTCAGTCCGCGGTATTTGAGCGGTACTTTTTCCAGTTCGATCTCAGCGCCGGTGGTCTCGGCCAGTTCGCCAATAGCGGATGAAAGTCCGCCTGCACCGCAATCCGTGATGGCGCGATAGAGGTCGCGATCCCGGGCCTGCATCAATGTATCGACAACTTTTTTCTCGACAATAGGATTACCGATCTGCACGGCACCGCTCCAGGTACCCTCACTCTCGGTGTGCAATTCTCCGGAAGAAGCCGTGGCGCCGTGAATCCCGTCCCGGCCGGTACGGCCTCCGACAACAATGATATAGTCTCCGGGAACAACCGTTTTTTCGCATTTGTCCGCAGGGATCAAACCGACATTGCCGCAGTAAACAAGCGGATTGCCCAGATATCGTTCATCAAAAAAGATCGAACCGTTCGAGGTCGGTATGCCCATGCGGTTGCCGTAATCACGCACACCGGCAACAACACCCTGCATAACGCGTTTCGGATGAAGGACGCCTTTGGGAAGCTCGCTGTGCGGCATATCCGCCGGGCCAAAACAAAAAATATCGGTGTTAATGATGGGTTTGGCTCCCAGCCCGGTTCCCAGCGGATCGCGAATGACACCACCAATGCCGGTGTTTGCCCCGCCGTAAGGTTCCATCGCCGAAGGATGATTGTGGGTTTCCACCTTGAAACACACGTTGAATTCATCATCAAACTCGATGATGCCGGCATTATCTTTAAAAACGGATACGCACCACGGCAGGTCTAATTCGCTGGTAATACGAAAAATTGTTTGTTTCAGTAAATTGTCAATTCTTTCGCCGTTAAATTCAATAAGGCCGGTGAGCGTTTTGTGGCTGCAATGCTCAGACCAAGTCTGCGCCAGCATTTCCAGTTCAATATCGGTCGGTTCTCTGTCCAGACTTTTGAAATGGCTTTGAATTGTCTGCATTTCTTCAAGGTTTAAAAACAAATCCCGGCTTTTGCTTATCCGTATCAACTCATCGTCGTCTGCGTGCATAATTGGAACGTGAACGAGTTTAAATTGCGTTTCCAATGCAGGAAAAAACACTGTGCTGCCTGGCTGCAAAACATGCTCGACCACTTTATTCATCAGCAGCTTTTCTGTGATCCGTTTTTTTTCGGACTCGGACAAATCACCGATGAATTCGTAACGCCTGGCTGTTTTCGTGTTCTGCACGCCATCGATTCCCAGATCGGAAATTCCCTTTAGTGTGGTTTGCGCCACCAAATCGGTAACGCCGCGATTAAAAGTTATTTCCACGGACCAGGCATCAGGACTTTCAGGAAAAGAAATATTCGCATCAATGGCCAAATCCTGGGTAACAGCATCCGCCAAAAGATTTTGCGCAATCAGGATTTTATCCTCTTCTCCAATATCGCCAAGCAAATAGGTCACCTGAAATGAATAAACTTTTTCAACGGAATTGATGCCCAGATCACGAACGCCGGCCAGAGTTGAGTGGCCGTCGGCATCATAAAATTCCGGTTTTGTAGCGAGTTCAATGCGTGTAATCAAAATGGGGCCTCATTTTTTATGAAAAATTAAGAGCAAATTTTAACGATAATTCACTGTAAATGCAAGCAGAAAAGTGCTCGTATCTTTTCAAATGACATTCTATTAGCAAATTAATCTTATGGAAATCAATCACATTGAAATCACATCGGGAGTTTGCGGAGGAAAGCCCCATGTCTCAGGGCATAGCTTATTGTACACAGGGGAGTCGAACCATCGGTCAAATGATCCACTCGCTCTTATTACTCTATGAACTCATGCGCCCCGAAGAAATGATTGGGACAGTGGAGTTTTTGTAAACAAATGCGGCATCATAAAAATTAAATTGTTGTTTTAGTTGACTATTTGCAAAATAATGCTTAATTACAATATCGTGTGAGGGAAAAAGTGGCGGCTTTAATCCAATAAACCATTAATCCATTTATGGAGGTATTTATGAACTGGAAAAAGTGGGCCATCACCAGCATCGTCGTTTTTGTTGTTCTGGAGATTTTAAATTTCCTCGTTCACATGGTCATCCTCTCGGGAATATACCAGGCGACAGCAAGTCTTTGGCGATCTCAACAAGAAATGATGGGCATGATGTGGATGAATTACTTGGTCGAACTGATCTGGGCGTTCATCTTCGTCTATATCTTTGCCAAAGGCTATGAAGGAAAAGGCTGGCTCGAAGGATTGCGATTCGGCTTAATCATTGGCCTTTTCTTTAGTCTCCCCATGAGCATCGGAACCTATGTCACCCAACCCTTCCCTTTTAGTCTCGCTCTGTACTGGTTTATCTTCGGCGTCATTAATTCCACGATTATTGGAATTGTCGCCTCTCTCATTTACAAACCGTTGGAATCTTGAAATGAAAGCCCGGTGTTTTTGCCGGGCTTTTTAAACAACTTGGCAAATACTGATACAAACGCACATTGGGGTTATCCGCTTCCATTTATGAGAACCTCGTAAAAAGTCCCAAAATGTCATTGCGAGCGAAGCGAGGCAATCTGGATGTCGGCTAAGGTGCAGTTTTTTAAAGATCGCTTTCCCGATAATTCGGGATAAACTATCGCTCCGCTCCTCGCGATGACATGCTTTTCGACTTTTTACGAATTACTCTTGAATTCAAGAACCCGAATTATCTCACCAAACTCATTTTAATACTTTTTTGTACGCCATCCGCTTGAAGATGCGCCAGATAAATTCCACTGGCGGCATTTTGCCCGAATTCATTTTTTCCGTTCCATGTAAATTCATATTGCCCGGCGGACAACTTTTGTGCAACCAGCCGCCTTACAAATTGCCCGGAAATTGAGTAAACGTCAAGCGCCACAGCGGAAGGATGCGCAAGATGAAAAGCAATTTGCGTCTCCGGGTTAAACGGATTCGGATAGTTTTGCAATAATGTAAAATTCTCCGGCACGCTTTCTTCTTTGCTCGCCACCAGCGTCGGTTCTTCTGCGGCACTGTTTACTGCAACCACGGCATCAAGATCAAAATCGCCATTATAAGGGCCCTCCTGCCATATATCACCCATGTCGGTGATGCGCACATAACGTACCCACTGCAGTCCGAGATCGGCGAGATCAAAACCATCTGCGCCGGAAGAATCCGGGTTCGTTGGGTGCTGTGTGCTTTTCACCGGTGTAATACCGGCCAGCCCGGAATGTGATGTCGTATCATAGGGGAATTGCACAAAGTTTTCTCCATCTTGACTGACAGAGACAATCCCCGCTTCCATGAACGGTTGATTGGTCCAGGCATTTATGATGACATTTTCAAAGACGAGAAAATCAACGCCCGGGCCGTCCACAATAACATTGTCCGAGAATTTCAAAGTGATTTCACCCCCGCCGCCTAATGAAAGAACTTCCTCCTCGGAGCCTGAGCCAAAGTATTCATTGATAGCAGAATTCGGATCGGGCGGGCCAAGTACATTTTCCGGGAAAAAGGCGTAACCAAACTGACTCCAGGGAGAGCCGGGTCGAAAAGAAACAACCTCATCCGCCCAGGGGTCGCTCTCTCCCATCGGCTCGACGATCGTCATATCCTGCGCACCATCGCCGAACGGCAGGGTCGCTGCCACGGTATCCGCCGAGGTGTCCAATCGCTGCACCGTGTCATCGGCAAAATTGCTGA